>JBAXMY010000151.1:0-1516 GCA_037134055.1 archaeon | reverse complement strand
ATTATAAGATAAACCCCTCCCTGAAGGGAGAGGGTTTCTTTAAGTCAACGCTAAATTTGTTGTACAATTAGTTATCATGAAAAACGACTCAACAAAACTCAACAATCTTCCTGTTACGCTTCTAGACTGCCCATATTGCGGCAAAGAGGGGATGCCTAGAATAGTACAAGACGTACTCCTTAGATCGGTCATCTGCTTATGATCCTCCGAGCAAGAACACCCACGATCTTTAGTCGTGGGTAGTTGACTTATGACCCTTTAGACTACTTAAGGGCTATTATTTGGTCATTTATAACCTATTAGTCCTCTTAAGGGATTATATATGACCTCTTAGCGAACTTCAGTTTCAGAATTTTCTTTACCCATGCTCACACTGAACATTCCTCCAGTAATATTGATTACTTCTGGATATGCTTCTCTTATCCAATCGACGATATATTCGCAATTGTAAAAAGAATTTCCCAGGATATTGTAGGCTTCTGCTTCTGGGAATTTTTCAAGCAGATCATCGATTCCAAAAAGCTTTTCTCCGTTTAGATAGAAGTTTCTTCCGACTATAACCATTTCGTCTTTTTTGTGGAAGTTTACATAGTCCTTAAAGTAATCTACTTTAACACTATTATTTTCTTCGTAGTCATTGTAATAACTGCCATCAATACTTTCTCCACATACGCAGAGTTGGTCTAAAATTAAACTAGCATCATTGAACACGTGTCCGTGCCAATCAAAAGAAACTATTTCTCTCGCTTCTTTTGCAGAAGGAAAGCTGCTTTCAAGTAACTTTATAAAATCAACGTAAGCAGAAGAAATTCCAAACATTGGATTAAATGGACCGTACCCACTTTCTCTTGTTTGATGCCTATCTTCTTCGTTGACAAAAACATCAATTACTATTTCGCCACTTTTTGTAATATCGTTTTCTGGATCTGACCATTCACTGCCACCGTCTATACCTCTACAGAATTCTTGAATTACAATTTTATGTCTAACTTGGCATTTTAAATCTTTTCTATTTCCTTTTAGATCAAATTTCCCATGAAGATAAATATACAGAGCGCCTTCTATGGCTAGTTCAATGGTATCAAAGTCATCTATAAATTGTGGAGTGTATTTTTTATTTTGAGCATCTTCAATTGTTTTGGCAATATAAAATATCAAATGTGCCTTGTCTTCAATATCTTCGATAATTTCGAATTTGAGAAGAGGTAAATGTTTTGCAACTTCTGATGGGTTCATGTCTATCTCCAATATTTGATATGGATTAATTCAAGAATTAATACCAGGAACCTGCTTATTTGGTCTAGGTTCTCTTGGAAGAGCGTTCCACATGTCTTCGGCAGTGGGTGGTGAAGTCAACTACCACCCCCTAAAGGAGGTGGCTTGGTAAGAGTTTAGGCAAATGCTGGCGTGAACGCATTCACGTCAGCATTTGCTTCCTCACCAACTTCTTCCTGCTTCGTTCTTTCCGCTATTGCGGAAAGTCCACAGGCTTCAATTCCCGTAGTTGCTACGGTAT
>JBAXMY010000150.1:0-1517 GCA_037134055.1 archaeon | reverse complement strand
ACATGGAAAGAATTGAATCAGGCATTGCAGTATACGAATACTCCTTTTGAGTTAGAGATCTTTGATCCTATCTCAGGAAAGAAAATTCAAAATACTGTAGCTTGTGGATTCATGTATTTCATGAAGTTGAATCATATAGCTCAGGATAAAATATCATATAGAGGTATAGGACCATATTCAGCTAAGACGTCTCAACCACTCGGAGGAAAATCCAGGAAGGGTGGACAAAGATTAGGTGAAATGGAAATCTGGGCAGTAATAGCTCATGGTGCAGAAAAGAATTTGAATGAATTTATTTCTGTTAAATCCGACTCTATTAAACTTAGAAATAAATACATTTCAGAAATGATGTGTAATAGTGATTTGCTTCTTGATTCTGATGATGATGAAGTTCCTCAATCGTTGAGGTTGCTTCAGACTAATCTCAAGTCGATAGGTCTAGACTATGAATTGTATGATAATGATGCAAAGTTTACAGAACCTGTTATAGATGAACTTGAAACAGAGACAGAGAAAGAAATCCAGCATTTAAAGAAAATGTTGAATTCAGAAGGACCGAAGGTTGAATCAATCGAGGAACTTACTTTGACAGACAGTAAAGGTACAACTATCCAGTTGGGTCCTTTATTTAATGATGCAAAGAGAGTTGTCTTTGATGAAAATCTTCTGTCTGATGAAGCTGATACACCAACAATAATAGAGGAAAATGATAATGACGAAGACAACTGAAACTGCTCGTTGTAAAGAAATATTATCCTGTGACGATAAAGATATTGTCAAGAAGGAATTAGAAGCAAAATATCCAGGTGCTATGGAACATGTCAAAGCAATTCTGGGATTAATTGGTGACAATCCAGAAAGGGAGGGTTTGCGAGATACCCCATATAGAGTCATAAAAAGCTGGTAGGAGCTTTTTAGTGGTTATGAAGAAGATGAAAAGAAACTCAATACTTTCTTTGAGGAAAATATCGGAGATCAAAATGATGAGATTGTGATATGTAAAAATATAACTTTCTTTTCACATTGTGAGCACCATATGGTACCTTTTAGTGGGTTGGTACATATCGGATATCTTCCTGGTAAAAGAGTTATTGGAGTATCAAAATTAGTTAGGTTAGTGAATTTGTTTGCTAGAAGATTACAAATTCAAGAGAAGTTGTGTTCTCAAATAGCAGATAAACTAGTAGAAATATTAGAACCTCAGGGCGTTGGTGTTATTATAGAGGCTCAACATCTTTGTATGACATCAAGAGGAGTTAAAAATTATACTGCACAAATGGTTACGTCTGCAATGAGAGGCAAGTTCAAAAACCAGCCTCAAACAAGAAATGAATTCTTGACATTAATAAAATAGATAGTTTTAACCAAGTTCAAAAAAGTACAAGGAGTGAAGTAGTTATGAGTAAAGTAGAAGAAAAAGACCTGAATTCAATGCTCAACACAGAAGAAGTATCAGTAGCCGGAACAGAAGCAACTCTTGCAAAGGCAAAGACCGCCGCTGCACCTGTTGTCGAGAC
>JBAXMY010000149.1:0-1555 GCA_037134055.1 archaeon | reverse complement strand
TGCTCAAATATCTTTCTCCATGATCTGGGAGTATGACAACAACCTTCTTGCCTTTGCCGAGTTTCTTTGCAACAATTTGTGCAGCATGAAATGCTGCTCCAGATGAAATTCCCACAAATATTCCTTCCTGCTTTGCAAGTTTCCTAGATGCTTCAAAGGCTTCCTCATTCTTTACCTTAATGATTTCATCATATACTTTAGTATTGAGCACTTCTGGAATAAATCCTGCACCAATACCTTGAATCTTATGTGGCCCTGCCACTCCACCAGAAAGAACAGATGAGTTCTCCGGTTCAACGGCAACAATGTGAACTTTCTTTCCCTGTTTTTTACGTAATACCTCCCCAACTCCAGTAATTGTTCCTCCAGTACCGATTGTTGCAACGAATGCATCAAGATCTGGAACCTGCTCAAGAATTTCCAGGGCAGTCGTTTTTCTATGCACTTCGGGATTTGAAGGATTTTTGAATTGACTTGGTTGAAACCATCCATTCTTTTCCACAAGTTCATCAGCTTTTTTGATAGCGCCAGTCATTCCCAAACCTTCTTCAGGTTTTATTAATACAATCTCAGCACCAAGTGCCTTGAGTATCTTTCTTCTCTCGATGCTCATTGACTCGGGCATTGTTAATACCAATTTATAGCCTTTAACTGCAGATACAAAAGCAAGTCCTATCCCCGTATTTCCAGAAGTTGGTTCAACAAGAGTATCTCCAGGCTTAATTTTGCCAGCTTTTTCAGCAGATTCAATCATAGCCAAGGCAATTCTATCTTTTACCGAGCTCATGGGATTGAATGACTCCAATTTAACATAAATTGAAGCAGAATCTTTATCATGAAGTCTATTTATCTTAACAACTGGCGTATTCCCAATCAATTCAAGAATGCTATTAACAACTACCATTATATTACAAAGCTGTCAGACGTTTCCGGCACAATCTTCAATACTTGAAAACCTGTTTTCGTAGAAACTATTTCGACTTCCTCCTTATCTCTAAAATTATTTGCCTTGACTATTTCTCTAGGTATCCTAATTCCCAGATTAAGTCCCCATTGGGTTATTTTTGAATTGAATTTTTTACCTTCCATTTTGTAATTGATATCATTTGATATCAATGCCCATATTTAAACCTTTCGTCTAATTATTTTTTCCTAAACTTTTCAATGTTTTCCTGCATGTACTTTATCCTATTCGCTCCATCAACAAATGAACAGAAAGCACTGGTGATACTATCTGAATGTTTGCCATATCCTATAACTTTCCAACCATTTCTTGAGATTACCGAATGAGCATATCCTGAAGCAGCGGAACCCGATTGGGCAGAGTGTAATTCAAAGTCAATTAACTTCATGTCGTAAGGAACTATTTTTTCTATTGCTTTAAATCCGGCATCTATTTGCCCATCACCATCTCCAATTAAAGTTTTCTTTCTACCACTGCCTGCAGAAACATACACCTCCATAGTAAATATCTTTCCACTAGTCTTAGTAGGTCTATATCCTTCAAATCTGTAGAATGCTGGAACCCTAACTCTACCATCAAGAGTCAAAATCA
>JBAXMY010000148.1:0-1559 GCA_037134055.1 archaeon | reverse complement strand
AGCTTAGACATTACTTCGTGAATTTCCTTATTTAGTGAAGGAATATTGCCTTCTTCCTTATAGATTGGTACAACAACCGAATAGTCGATTTCTCCGTTAGACTTCATATAGATTTGACTTATGGAGTGTATTTAAAGGTTGTTTTTTGCCCCTGCGAACTGGTAAATCTATACTGCTAATTACAACATATTTTAAAAACAAATGATTCCTAGTTTACACCATGGTAAAGAAAGTAGGAAGAAGGAAGAAACGCGATTGGTCATTGATAATCAGCGTCTCTTCTTTAGTAATTTCTATTATTGCATTACTGATTAGTTCTGGTTTTTCATTTGCAGAATTTCGCACTGGAAATGCTGTTAAGGATGCAACATTGAATCAAGTCTCTATTGATAACCAAAGCCTAGTTTTTTCTAAGGCAGAAACGGGATTGAAGTTTGGTGAAGAGTATGTTAGTAACCAAAGAGAGATATACTTAAAGTTTATGAATTACCAAAACCAGACCAATGAAAGTATCGAACGATGTTTAAATAATAATGATTTCTTTATGGTAAATACACGTAATAATTTTATGGCTCAAAACTACGGGTTGGCTTCTGATTACTCTTCTAAACTTGTTGATTGTCTGCCCATTGAATATTATATTTTAGTTGAACAATTAAGAGAGAATCGAACAAGTAGTGCGGGTTACTTTTTAACAGGTTTTGTCACTGGAACTGGAAAAATTCTAAAAGAGCCAATTTCTTTGATACTCCTAATTATTATTATTATAATCATTGTTTTAACAATTATGCTTAGATTTAGGCGAAGAATTTCCATGTCGGCTATCCCTTCCCGAAAACCTCTCCGACCTTTGTCATAACTGCCTTTGCGAAGAAACCCTTCCAGCATTCATAATGAAAGCATTCAAACTCTATGAGTTTGCCCTTGTTCTTGCTGATTAGCATACAGAACTTGTCCGTTGGTTCATCTATCCTCTTTTTGCATTTGGTGCAGTATTTTGCCATGTTTGGTTATATTATATCTATGCATAATAATGCAGAGGTTATATAAAAACTTATCTGTCTACTTATGCATACATGGTACGAAAGCCAATAACACAAATAATTGAAGATATTAAGAAACTTCTTGAGAAAGAAGGAGAACTATCTATACGTCAAATTTCCCTTAAATTGGGCTCCCAATGGAGAACTATTGAGAAAGCACTTGGAACTATGCTTAATCTAGGGCTTGTTAAGGAAAGAAGGAATAAAGAAGTGGAAAGAGTGGAAAGATTGTTTAGTTTGAAGTGATGAACTGATTCGGGTTCCGATAAACTTAAATAGTTCGGGTTCCTAAAAGAATTATGAAAATAATGCAGGTACTTGACAAAAAAGTTGGAGATAAAACATACTATAAATATAGAATTAATTTACCTAAAGATATTGTAGAGGACATGAACTTAATTAATAAAAACATTAAAATCACCGGAAAGACTAAACAAAAAATAAAAAGCATTTTGGAACAACCCATTTCAAAAAATGAAAATATTATAAAAGAAAATAATGTTGAAAAAGAAATAC
>JBAXMY010000147.1:0-1580 GCA_037134055.1 archaeon | reverse complement strand
AATATTGCTATTAACAACCTTAAATGATAATTCCAGCATTTCCCTGGAGTAAGGCTTGGAAAAGAGCCGGCAAAGATTTTCAAATTCCACTTTATCGCGAATCTTGCAAAGCTTCATTTTTTTCATCTTGCCGTGGATAACTTCAAGATTGGAATAATACACCCAAAAATCATTAGTATAGATAACCTCGCCTTTTACATCCAAAAATTCGTCTTGATCCAGGCAGTCGCCGTTCAACTTACCCAAAGCCTCGGAAGTTTCGTCAAATATTTTCTGTAAGATTTCTTTTGTCAAAGGGTCTTTATTAAGCAGGCGGATATACCGGTAAACTATGACGAATCTTTGAAAAATATTCCTCTCAATACAAAAAAGCCTGGTCAATTCCAGCATTTTTTCCTTGATTTTGCGAGAGGAAATTAGCATGCGAGTAGATATTAATTGATAGGCTTTGGCGGAGGTTACAGGACGTTTTAATCATTCGTTCATTATACAACTTTTGCAGGTGAGTGGAAAGCGTGATATTTGCTAACAATATTGGCAAAAATTCTAATTAATTTGAGAGATTAAATTTTGTGTGATGTTGATTTTTTTACCCCAATATGCTACTTTATAATTAACAATTAAAACAATCCGCCTAACCCTCGCAATATTCTTGTGAGGTATGGCTGAAATCCCATAGAAGATACTAAACCCTGCGTTTAGCAACTCTTCTATGGGTCATGTTCCGAAAGGGATATGTGGTCGCAAGGCCTAGCTAGCGCGGGGTTTTGTGGTTATAATAATTTTGAAACTTATGAAAAAACAATTTACAGTTTTTCTAATTTTGGTATTTGTTTTAGGATTAGTACCAATTAATTTCTCTAACGCCGCAGATTTATCAAACAAATTAAGCGGCAGAATTCTATTACAAGTTGAAGATGTCGGACAAGCTTGGTATATAGACCCAGGGACTAAACAAAGGGCATTTTTAGGCCGACCCGCTGACGCTTTTCAAATAATGAGAGAGCTGGGGTTAGGAATTTCTGAAAAGGATTATAATTCGTTTAATGGGAATGCTCCAAAAAATTTATCCGGCCGAATTTTATTAAGAGTTGAGGCGAACGGCGAAGCATATTATGTGAATCCGACTGATTTAAAAATGTATTATTTAGGTCGTCCAGCCGACGCTTTTAAAGTAATGCGAGAAAAGGGATTGGGTATTACCGATGAAGATTTAACTACGGTTCCTATTTTTCAAAAATATAAAGAGCAAACCGAGGCGAATACCAATGCGATTAATTCATTAAGCCAAATAGTTGGCGATCAACAGAAAAAAATTAGTGAACTAGAAGAAAAGATAAATACAAATACTTCAACAAGCACCGATAGTTGTATAGCCGATACTTGGAGTTGCGGTGCTTGGAGCGATTGTTCTTCCGGCGGACAACAAACAAGAGCGTGCAATTTAACTTTTGATTGCCAAAATGCAAATACTCCGTCTCCGTCAACATCACAAAGCTGTAGCTACTCGTCAAATAATACTTGCACTTCATGGACATATTCAAACTGGGGTACTTGCTCAACCAATGGGCAACAAACAA
>JBAXMY010000146.1:0-1585 GCA_037134055.1 archaeon | reverse complement strand
GACAAGCCATCCTGTCCACCGGCGAAGCACTGATCCGGGCCAACAACACCTCGTTCATCACCATTGCTGGATTTATCCTGGAGAACTGCCGCGGAACGGCCATTTCCCTGCGCGATGGCAACGACTGCAAGATCGTTGGCTGTGTAATTCGCAACACCGGCAAGCAGGCCGTGCAGGTATCGGGCGGGATGCGCCATGAAGTCTACGGCTGCGATGTGTATTATACCGGCGAGAGCGGCATCACCATGAGCGGCGGGCAGCGGCCGACGTTGACGCCGGCGGGACACAATGTTGAGAACAATCACGTCCACCACTTCTCCCGGCGAGCCCGAACCTACAACCCGGGCATCAGCATTGGCGGAGTGGGCAATCGCATGGCTCATAACCTGATCCACGATGGGCCGCATATGGCGCTGTCGGCCGGCGGCAACGACCACATCGTCGAGTACAACGAGATTCACAACGTGGTGGAAGAGAGCGGCGACGCCGGGGCCTATTACGTCGGACGAGACTGGACGCAACGGGGCAATATCCTCAGGCACAACTACTTTCACCAGATCCTTGGCTCCACCGGATACGGCGGCATGACCATCTATCTGGATGACCAACATTGCGGCCACTCCATTTACGGAAACATCTTCGAGCGCTGCTCACAGACCATCTTCATCGGCGGCGGTGATGACAACCTGGTAACCAACAATGTCTTCCTGGACTGCTGGAAATCGGCGCATCTGGATGACCGGGGAATGAACTGGCATAAGAAGGCCACCGACGACCCCAACGGCGAATTGCGCAGCCGACTGCGGTCCATGCCATATCAGAACCCATTGTGGAAGCAGCGTTATCCGACCCTGGCCGGCATCCTGGATGATGATCCGGGGGTTCCCAAGCGAAATGTGTATGCCGGGAACATCAGCGCTGGCGGCATCTGGTACGACATCTCGCCGGCAATCCGCAAGCACCAGACGGTGGAGAAGAACCTGGCCTTTGACGATGACAAGGAATGGGCCAAACTGATCAAGGATGCCGGCGGCAAGCCGCTACGGCTTGAGTTTAAGGATCTGGCGGCGGTGGCGGAGATTGGTTTTAGGCCGATCCCCGTGGAGAAGATAGGGCTTTACGCCGACGTGCGCCGGGCCAGTTGGCCGGTGCCGCACCAAGTTCGAGCGGTGAAGTTGCCGGAAGGGAAGAAGCGGCCCAAGCGTCGCAAACACCAAATCAACCATCTAGTAAGCAACCCGCGAGACGGCGTTCAACGCCTCCCAAACCACGACTCGGATTTTTATGCACTCATTGAGTACGCGCATGTTCACAAGCTCATATTCACTCATTGAGTATGCGCATGTTCACTCATTGACTATATCCATGCATCAACTCCGCCTTCCAAGTCCGCGATATTTCGGGGGAATACGCTCGCCCGGTGCGGCGGCGCCGTCACGGGGATCGCCATGCGCGATGCCGGCATCTTGATAAGCAATACGGGTCGAAAAAAAGGAGAGCAGGCAGACGGCGGCCGTGACCAGCACGACGACAACCAGGCCGTCAACCTGTCGTTCCTCAATCCCACGCTCACGTGGGGCGGCAG
>JBAXMY010000145.1:0-1592 GCA_037134055.1 archaeon | reverse complement strand
GAAGAAATGATGCATAGGTTTAAATACACCTCACAGTTTATTTAGTCCCTATAGGGTAGTAATGCTATAGGAATAAATCGATAAGATTATAAACATGAATTTAGAACTAAGAGTAATGAACAATAAGAATAAAACGGGCAAGAGGCTAGTCACTGCAGCACTCCCATATATAAACAATGTTCCGCATCTAGGACATATTGTGGGGTCCCACCTCCCTGCAGATATATTTGCAAGATATTGCAGACTTATAGGACACGAAACCCTCTTTGTTGGTGGATCTGATGATAATGGAACCCCCGCAGTGTTAGCTGCAAAGGAAATAGGGGTAGATATAGAAAAATTTGAAGACGTAGTGTTTACCTGGCACAAGAAAGTTTATGATTGGTTCAACATCAGCTATGATAATTTTTCAAGAACCTCACGCCCAATCCATCACGAAACTACCGTTGACTTCTTTAAGAAAATTCAAGAAAATGGATTTATTACTAAAGGTAAATTAAATCAATATTTCTGTGAAAAAGACGAAAGGTTTTTACCAGATAGATACATCAAAGGTAGTTGCCCTAACTGCGGAGCTTCTGCGAATGGAGATCAATGCGAAAAATGTGGTCGATTTATAGAAACAAAAGATTTGGTATCACCAGAGTGTGCGCTTTGTGGGTCAGTACCTAAACTAAAAGAATCTAAACATTTATTCTTAGCATTAGACAAACTTTCTGATAAAATTTCAGATTGGCTTGAAACCAAAGAAGGAACTTTTAGACCGCAAGTTTTGAATTTGGCTAGAGGATGGATAAAAGAAGGTCTAAGGCCAAGATGCATTACCCGAGATTTAGAACAAGGTATCAAAGTCCCCGTAAAGGGATTTGAAGACAAAGTGTTCTATGTATGGTTTGATGCTCCAATAGGATATATTTCAGCTACCAAGGAAGCTACTCCTGACAGATGGGAAGAATATTGGAAGAACCCTAAAAGTCAGATATATCATTTTCTAGGAAAAGATAATATTCCTTTCCATACAATATTCTGGCCTGGAATGCTAATAGCAAACCAAGAGTTTAATTTACCAACCCAGGTTGTTGGACTTCAATACCTTAACCTTGAAGGAGGTAAATTCTCAAAAAGCCAAAAAAGAGGGATATTTTGTGATAAACTTTTAGAATCAGACTTAAATCCAGACGTATTGAGAGCCTATAGCATTTCAGTTATTCCAGAATCAAACGACACAGAGTTTAAATGGGCAGACTTACAACGAAGAACCAACGATGATCTAATAGGCACATATGCAAATTTCTTCAATAGAACCTTGAGTTTTATAAACAATAAATGTAATGGTAAACTTAGAGGGTATCAAGCAGAGCTAACCGATGTTGACAGAAATCTTCTAGAACAAATCCCAATCAGAGTAAAGGAGATAGAAGATCACCTTGAAAAAGCAGAAATAAGAGATGCTTACTCAAGTTTTCTAGCTTTGGCAAAGGAAGGAAATAGATATTTTGATTATACTGCACCTTGGAAGTTGATAAAGGAAGATCCTGACAGAACAGACTTTGTTCTAGGTATGTGCGCAGAGGTTTGCAGAGTGCTTGCCA
>JBAXMY010000144.1:0-1615 GCA_037134055.1 archaeon | reverse complement strand
CTAAACAACCGTATATAACAAATTGTTACAAAAAGGATTTATTAAGAATGAAATAATAATAATTGTTTAAAAACCAATAGCGTCCTAAATAAATATTAATCAAAATCAAAGGTACTGATTCCATTGATTTTTACAGATGTTTTTTTAATTTTTCAAAAGAGCACCCCCTGATGATTTTCTGTTGTATAATATTCGGTGTCTTCAAAGGGTCTATCAATCCATTGTTGTAAGTTAATTTTAACAAATAAATTAAGTCTGATAAATGCAACTAAATTTGATAAATGCCAACTATATTTTGCCATTGCCTTTAATGCCTTAAGTATAAGTATTGTTATTAAAGCCGTCCATATCTGTATTAGAACTGCATTTTTAGAAGTGCCTATAAATGATTTGATATGGAGTAATTGCTTTATATCACGAAAGAATATTTCTACTTCCCAACGGCTTTTATAAAGTTCTCCAATAGTATTTGCAGTCCATGTCATTTGATTTGTTATAAGCTCTATTACTTGTTTATTTACATCATCCCAAATAGCAACTCTACGTAACTTTTTCGGGTATTTTTCTTTTGACAAGTTGTTTTTAAGTTCAATTATTTCATCTTTAAGAATATGTTGATGTCTGTTTTCTGGTAGTTCATTTTCTTTAATTACAGTAAATTGAATATTTTCTTTGTGTCTTATTACAAAATTTACTTTGTTGCTGTCCCAAATATTTAACAAATAAAAATCGTTGTAAAAACGGTCAGCGACAATCACACTTCCTTTTAACAATGGTATATCATAAGCACCTTTATTATCTGCAGTTTTTCCATCTGTAATGTTTACATAAGCTGGTAAGTTACCATCAAAATCAAGGAGTGTATGCATTTTAATAGCTCCTTTGGTCGTTTTATATTTTGCCCAATCAAAAAGGCTTAAACACAAACTAATTGTAGTAGCATCCAACAAAAATATTTTTGACTTAATTCTAAATTTTACTTGCTTAAATCCAGCTTGCTGTCCTAAACGACCAAGAAGCTGGTAGTAATATTCTCGGAACAGTTCCCATGAGCGATGTTTATTTTGATAGCTAATACTTGACTTAGAGGGTGCCTTTTGAACGCCAAGATGATTAAGATTACCTGTTGCAGAACGTAATCCATTACTAATGTCACGCACAGATTGGCTTTTTGCAAATTGGCAGAAAAGCATTGCTACTAAGTGAGTCCAGCTATTATAGCCCTTATGATGCTTATCAGTTTCTTTTTCTTTTACAAGTTTTGCAAAATTGAGTCTGTCTAATTTTGAAATTATTTGAGAAAATAAAGTTAAATTTGTCATGAGAGAAAGTTTTTGGTTACGCAACTCAAAGATAACCTACCTGCCGGTAGGTTGGTTTGAGATACTTAAATTCTTTCTCTTACTTTTTGTTTTATAAAACGTTTAGGACGCTATTGCTTGTGTTTAATTATATGACAGCCTTTACATGGAAAACAAAAACTAATTACATTTATTTGAGTAATTAAAAAATAAGGATTTTAATACGGATAAGGTGCAAACAAAACTTCATATTCATAACTTAGAGTTTTCTTTTCACCGGCATTTAAAGTAACCTGCCAGCTTAAGTCGCTATA
>JBAXMY010000143.1:0-1654 GCA_037134055.1 archaeon | reverse complement strand
ATCAAATGAATCTAGAGCAAACATTTCTAAGAAAAGTATAGCCAGAATGCATAATATAAGACCGTTGCAGGGTAAATTGTTAATAAAATAGTTAATAAATAACTGTCAATCAAATGGTTGATGTGATTATATTTATTATATTCGTGTATGAAAAACGAAAAACAAGTAGGATTTGCAGACTTAGCGGTTGTAGGTCGCAAAATAAAAGAAGATTTTTTCAACCAAATAAATTTAATAATTGATTGGAAAACAATAGAGCGTATAGTTGTTAGATATTACAAAAAAGGCGAAAGCGCTGTGGGTCGCCCATCATACGAAGGCATTGTTTTGTTTAAAATTTGTTTGCTTCAAACATGGTATGGTTTAAGCGACTATGAAGTAGAAGATCAAGTAAACGATCGTATTTCGTTTAGCAGATTTGTTGGTATAAGTATGGACGATAAATGTCCAGACCATTCAGTTATTAGTAGATTTAGAACAGCCTTGACTCAGAAAAAAGCTTACGATAAAATTTTAATTTCTATAAACAATCAACTTGAAACAAAAGGTATATTGGTAAGAAAAGGAACTATAGTTGACGCTTCTGTTACCGACACCCCCAGAAAACCAAAAGGCAAAAAAGAATATGAAATAGTTGAAGATCGCAGTGAAGATGAATCAGGCGCAACAAATAACGATAAAACAAAACTTGAAGAAAAAGCTAAACCAGGTGTAGATACACAAGCAAAATGGATTAAGAAAGCTGGTAAGCTTCATTATGGCTACAAACAACATACAGCAACTAATGAGCAAGGTTTAATCACAGGACTAATAACAACTTCTGCAAATGAAAGTGACATAAAGCATTTAGAAGATGTTCTTAAAATATCAAATCCATCAAAAGGAACATGGGTAAAGGCTGATAAGGGTTACAAAAGCGCTGACAACGATAACATACTAAAAAAAATGAGACTAAAGAATCATATAATGCGAAAAGCTCAGAAAAACAAACCATTAACACAATTAGAAACAAAGTGCAACAAATTGGTAAGTAAAATCAGATATCGTGTTGAACGAACTTTTGGTTCAATAAAAATATGGTTTGGCGGCGGAATAGCAAGATATATTGGGATTGACAAAATGCATACTCAACATCTAATGCAGGCGATAGCATACAATTTATATAGATCACCTAGAATAATTATGTCTAATTGTTAAAATCAAGCTAAAACATCCTTGAAAACAGAAAAAAAGCAAAAATATCAAACTTAAAACATCAAAATTATAACATTGCAAATAGGTTTTGATCCGCCGCGGCGGAAAAAAATCTGATAATATTAACTTTTTTTGTTGAAGATGTTTTGCAACGGTCTTAGAAATGGAGAATTAATTCCCAAATTTGTGGCCTGAGACTCACAGGAATCAAATATTAATATTGTAAGACCTCCTCATTCTCTCAGAGTCTCTTTTTGTAGTTTTTCTGAATAAATAAATAAGATTTAAAAAGGACTCTGAGTAGAAATTTGTTTTAAAGAATTAATTATTAATTATCCTGAAGAAAATAATATTGAATATATGTTATTAGAAATAATAGAAATTATTAAAAATACATCTATTAAATCTCAACAAACTATTTTAAATGTACTACAACAATCTAATATACAAATATATAATA
>JBAXMY010000142.1:0-1655 GCA_037134055.1 archaeon | reverse complement strand
CCTTAAGTTCGCGGTATACATGCAGGTGACGCAGGATGACATCAGTCTGTTTGATATTTGTGTGCGCATGTTGGAGGAAGGCGTGCGCGACATATTCTGGGCGGAGCCTGATGAGTATTGGTCGGGTGATCTATTGCCTGCTGGATGCACGGCTGAGCTGAACGAAGTGGCAGTGCGCGTGCGCGGCGCTGGCATTAATCTGCGGCGGCGCACGTTTAAGCCTAGGCTTGAACGCATGCCTGGAGACACGCGTATCACAGTGGAAACACGTGTGCGCAATGAAAGTCTGCGCTGGATACGCGGTGAAGGCTTTAAGCATATCCTGATTGTCGATGGCGACGAGCTGTGGAAGAAAGGCACCCTGAATGCCATCAGGCCCTACATTCAGCAGGGGCACACTGCTGTGGCTACCTACATGGTGCCTGTAATTGGATTTCCAGGGTGGCCTGTAGGCGAGGCGACGGACACGGCTGTCGTATACATCGGAGGTTCAGCTATTTTTCGGTGCTGTCGGTCCCCTCTCGGGCGCAGTATCATTTTGCCATCGGCACAGGTTATCCACTTTACAGGCACACGCCGTAACGTGGAAGAAACCATCGTTAAGCACACTCGTTCCGGGCATTATGACGATCCTGACTACCTGTTTGATCTTTGGATTAAGGACGTTTTGCCAAATATCAAGCCGGGATGGGACTACCTCTGGCCTAATGGAGTAAGAGGTTTACACATGTTCCAACCGAAACAAATTTGGCCTCGTGTTAGAAATTGGCTGTCGGAAGAGCTGGATTCTATTCCAGAGGGCATTCGAAAGTACATCGGAACCTCCGTTTAACCTCGTTCTTAAAGCCTATGCAAGAAAACAAATTGCCTTCAAATTCTCAGTACGTTGTCGTTACCGTAAACAAGCCCGTCATTTTTCAGCAGACAGAGGATGAAGCGTGGCTTTTTAATCCTAACCGGCGCTACATTATTAACGCCGCCCGTATTCCTGCAATTCACCCATTTATCGAATCGGTGTCTGAAATGGAAAATGGCTCGTTGGTGAATCCGCTGCGAGCTGGTAAATCGATAACGGGCACCAAGATTTTGGTCGAACGTTTCCGTGAACGCGGAATTGGTGACCTGTTGTTTTTAACAGGACCTTTGGCTTACATGCATCACGTTAGCGGTGCAAACGTGGAAATAGATATGTACGCGTACTGTGACAGAGGTATGGTTCTGACACACAGCCCTTTTCTGAGCAACCGCACTGTTTTGTGCGGCCCCATTGAGTACGACAGTCTTCGTCTCTACAACTATCACTGGTTCGTGGGATCGGTTACAGAGTGCGACGAGGAACCTGATCAGTTGAATGTGTACGACGCATTGTTCAAACAGCTTGGGTTTGATCCCGCTAGCATCGATGCCCGTTGGAAACGTCCATCGGCTACGCTCGTGTCCGAAGACTTCCAACACCTTGATCAGCTTTTTAAGTGGATGTTTGACACACGTAAGGTGGAGTTGCGCCGTGTGCCCTATTATGTGGTGGCTCCTTTTTCCAACGCATCGTTAAGGTGTGCCCCTTATTCTGTTTGGCTGTCAATCATAACACAGCTTGCACAGCGGCGTCCTGTTGTTGTCGTAGGCTCGTCCAAGATGAGGCTGCCAGATGCAGG
>JBAXMY010000141.1:0-1693 GCA_037134055.1 archaeon | reverse complement strand
AATATGTACCTGAGAGAAAGCCTTTTTCTCCATCAAATTAGAATAATCTTCTTGTGTAAATCCCTAGAATGTTGTATAATATAGTTGTATTAATTTGGAGAAAATATGGATAATAAAGCACAAGACGTAACGTTTGAATCATCAATGGTTCCTCCTACACCCGAAAAAACAACACCTACTGTATATTCTTGTTCACCTTCTTCTAATGAGATGGAAAGAATGATGTCTCAGATTCTTAATTTGAATTCTGAGAGTGTTTATCATGAACCTACCTGTTTAATCTGCTCTAATCCTCATAGAGAAGAGTTAGAACAAAAATGGGGGGAGAATCAAAGGGCAGAAGAGGTTAAAGCCTTATTTCAAACTAGAAGCTCAATACAGATATCCAAGGACATTGTTGAAAACCACATGCGATACCATTTTGATAAAGGTGGAAAGGGTTTACAGCAATTAGAGTATATAAATAAAATCAAAAGATTAAGCGATTCAAACCTTACTACTCTTGATAGGATTAGATTTTGTCTTGCTTCTGTTACTGAAAGATTAATGGGTATAAATAGTATTACGCCTACTAATGATGTAAGTGCTATTGAAGTTGAACAAATAAAGAGTGCTGAAACCGCTAGGCAAATGACGATTTTTAATAATGCGTTAAAACTTCAAGCTACTATTATGGGAGAAATGAAAGAGACAGGAGAAGTTATAGCTATCCCAAAAGATGAGTTTGTTCGTATTTGTAGAAAAGCTCTAGTAGAAGCGAAAACTGACGGGGAACGCAAGTGTATTAGTAGTTTTCTATCAGACCTAGGTGAGCTTAGTAAAAAAGTTCAATAATAAGGAGAAACCATGAGTATTAATATCGAATCTAAAGAAAATCAAGGGCCGTTGAAATTACTAACTTGGGATCAGATTAATTTTAGTGATGCCAAAGAAAAGGAACATCCAGTTAAGGGAATTACTATTCATATTGAAGCTGGAGGTATTGCTACTATGATCGTAGAAAGACATACTATGAATGGTCTATTTAATGCCGTTTCAGATGATTATAAAGATGGGCATAAACCACTTACCTATAAGGTTCATTATGGTATTGGCGATTTTTCTGCCGACATTAAACTTTCATCCTCGCCTGAAGTTCGTGACAGATTAAAATAGTCTTAATAATATCTTGCAATGTTTTAGTAATCGCGTATAATGTATTCATTGAAAGGAATAAATCATGTTAGAAAATCCCGAAAAAGAGTATGGCTATGAGGAAATTTATCTATTACATAATAAATGTATAGCCGAAAGCAGAGATAATTGTGATCCGTCTGTAATGTTTGGTGGTAGAAAATTTAGAGTCCCCGTAATTCCTGCTAACATGAAAGCGGTTATTGACGATCGATTAGCCGTGTGGATGGCTAAAAATAACTACTTTTACATCATGCATCGATTTAACGGGACTCGATCTTTCATCAATTTATTTGAAGCGGCGTTAAATTCCAATCCTGATATTGTTAGCAGTATCAGTGTTGGAGTGAAAGAAGAAGACCGTCAGCTGATTGGGACAATTAAAAAATATCATCGACATCCTGACTATATCACCATTGACATTGCCCATGGGCACTGCTTGGCAATGAAAGAAATGATTGCTTTTATTCGAGAGGAACTGCCAAATACTTTTATCATTGCTGGAAATATTTGTACAGCT
>JBAXMY010000140.1:0-1697 GCA_037134055.1 archaeon | reverse complement strand
GCCAACTACTAGTGGGGATTGAATCAAAATATTTATCATATTTCATATACCCCTTAGTATGAACTAGCATTTTGAATTCTCCGATAAATTCAAGCTGATAGTCTGTATAATTCGGCGCAGCATTGACTAAGATTACGCGAAGATTCGGAAAAAGATAATTTTCAATCTTCCCATACATTCTAAAATAATAGTCCATATCACTGGCATCATTAATAAGAATCTTCATTACACGAATGCCATCGGCAAACATTTTCTTTTCTTCCTCCATTACTTTTTAAAAGTTGTTTTATCTTTAGATGAAGACAAGGCGCCAACGCGGTGGAATGAATTGCGTTCGCGGACTCTGCAAACGTATTACAAATAAAGTGCGAAGTTTCTTACCTAAGCCGGAATTTCCAGAATATGAAAAACCTACATTAGATAATGAACCTCCGGGACTTGAGTTCTATGATAAAATGGTTGAATATTTGAGCAGAATTGAAGGAAGAAATAAGGAAGAAGAGATGGAAGAAGCCTGTCAAAAGGTTATAAAATTTATTCTATTAACTGATGCAAGTAGTGATATTATAAATATTTTAAAAAGAATTTCATCTAATCCACCAAAAGTATTAATAATAGAATTAAGAGAATTTTTACAAGAAATTATTGATGAAAGTCAGCAAGAAGAACAGGATATATTTTTTATTGGTGACAAATGGACTTCGCAGGTTTTAGCAAAACTCCGTGCAAGAAATTTGGCATCGGTGAAAGCCTCATCACGTGGTGGTTTTGAAGCAATTGTGCCCGGTGGACCTGGTCCTGCTGGACTAGTAAGTGAATTTCTTGGAGGACCAGAAATAACAAATGTTAGAAAAAATCAAACTCTTAGAAGAAGACATAGTATAACGGCAGAAGAGCAACTAAGAAGGCTTAAAGAAGTAGGGGCATCCGACCATGGTAGTGGAGTTGGTAATGGAACTAAAATCTTAGGATTAAATTTTTCTGCACTGAAAAGAGGCAATAGAAACTTTTTTGTTAGAAATTGGAAACTTCATTTAAATAAAAATGAAAGATCTGAATAATTTTTTGTAAAAATTTGTCTAAATTTTCCATAAATTTGAAGGACCAACTTAAAGCCTCCTTAAGTTCAAAAGGTAGGATGGCACAAGTAAACACCGCCAAAGTTACAATCACACCGCTAAGAATTAGCACTATGACTGTTACGGGCCATATCGGCACAAAGATTGACATTCCGAAGCTATGGGATGCTGTTCCCATCATGCCCTATTGGTATCTAGCAGAAGGTATCTTGAAGATGGAACATAATATGAATAAGAAGGGCCTTTGTCGGCATGATATTATGCTAAAGCGCAAGAAGCAGAAGAAGAAGTTTTACAATCAGGCCACAATTATTGTTCGCTTAGCAACAAATGAAAATGAATGGAAAGAAGTCAATGTAAAGTTGTTCTCAAATGGCGGAGTCCAAATGACAGGTATTCTGTCCGAAGAGATGGGAAAGCAGTCCATTGTAGTTCTGCTTCGCTCCCTCAAGGAGAAGGTCCCTAGTGAAACATACAAGTTGGTCTTTCCTCCAACACCCGAATATCCCGAGCCGTTTCTATATCGCTACGCAATTCAGCTTGTCAACTCAGATTACAGCATTGGTGTTCCTGTTCGCCGTGACCGTCTTCATAAGATTTTCGTCCAGAACTACAAGC
>JBAXMY010000139.1:0-1704 GCA_037134055.1 archaeon | reverse complement strand
GTCCGACTCCATCACATCCACGTCTGGGAGGTTGGACCGGGCCAGCGGGTGTTGACCGCCCACATGAAGGTTGGCGCAACGACCTTGCTCGAAGCCGAGGCCCTTGCCACTAGCAGGATGCGGAAAAACCCAGTATGGCGGAGGGGCCGGTCTCTCGTCGTCGCTGTTTCAGGCGATTTGACGCGTTTTGAAGGTGCGCCCGTAGGGGGATACCGGGCCTAACGCCCCATTTTCGGGGCGTTCAAACGCAGCTCTCCCCGGACTCATGCGGCACCAACCGGCGAAGCCAGCAGGTTCCGCATGCGCACCAGGTTGTAGGCCGCCGCGGCGAAGGTGAACACCCAGCCCACCTTCTCGATCCCGCGATGCCGCACCTTGCGCATCAGCGCGATCGTTTTCAGCCAGCCGAAGCACTCTTCGATGCGCTTGCGCTTCCGCTGGCTGATCCCGTACCCGTCATGCCGTATCGTACGACCGTCAATCGCACTGCCGCCGTTCCGCTTCACGTTCTGCGCCACGTGCGGCGTCACGTTGAGGTGCCGGCATTCGGCAACGAAGTCCTTGGTGTCGTAGCCCTTGTCGGCCCCCACCGTGGCGCGTCGCGTGCCCGGAAGTTGCTCCAGCATGATCAGCGCCGCGTCCCGTTCCGCCGTGCCGTTGGCCTGAAACACCTCCGTGTTCACGATCAGTCCGTTGCGGTTCTCCGTCAGCAGATTGCCGTTGTAACTGAGCTTGGCTTCCTTGCCGTTGCCCTTCCGCGCCAGCCGGGCATCCGCATCTGTGGTGGATTCGTGCGTGTCGTTGTTCCGTCGCTCCCCGTGAAAGTTCACCGTCGGATTGCCCGGGTCGTCTGGCGGCGGTCCCGGCTTCTGATCCTTGCGCTGAAAGCTCTTCAGGCTCGCCCACGCTTCGATCAGTGTCCCGTCTACGGTGAAGTGCTCGTCGCTGGTCAGCCCCTTCGCCTGCGCTTGCGCGATCACCTGGCAAAGGAACTCGCGCGCCACGTCGCCCTCCAGCAGCCGGTTCCGGTTCTTGGTGAACACAGTCACGTCCCATACCGGCTCATCCAGATTCATCCCCACGAACCATCGGAACAGCATGCTGTAGTCGATCTCTTCCATCAACAGACGTTCGCTCCGGACCGAGTACAGCATCTGAATCAACTGCGCCCGCAACAGCTTCTCCGGCGGAATCGACGGCCTTCCGGTCTTGGCGTACATCGTGTCGAACCGCTCCGACATGTTCTTTAACGCTGCATCGGCCATGACCCGAATCGCCCGGAGCGGATGGTCTGCCCTCACCCTCTCTTCCGGCGAGAGGTAGCTGTACATGTCGGCTTGCTGACGGTCACTTCCACGCATGCTGGAAAGACGATCCGAACCGCTCAAGCGTAACCGGCTAAAGGCTCGTTTTTCCGCATCCTGCTAGAACGAGAGGACCTTTTCTTAACACTCTTAACCTTCTTTTACCCAACTTTAATTCCCCCCTCCTCCACCCTGTGACCAAATAGAGGTGATGGCGACCGCCGCATCCACCGACGTCCTGTTGATGCTCCGCGTCCGCGACGGCGACCGCGACGGCTTCGACCTCCTCGTCGAACGCCACCGCACCGAACTGGTGGGTTACCTCTACCGTATGGTCGTCAACTACGCCATCGCCGAGGAATTGGCGCAGGAGGCCTTCCTGCGCGCCTACCGCTCGCGG
>JBAXMY010000138.1:0-1778 GCA_037134055.1 archaeon | reverse complement strand
ATCATCTTCTCCCAGCAGATGAAAGATTTCTTTGGTTTGCAGATCACCGGCAAGGTGCCGGGAGAATTCATTGGCCAGTGGGAAAGTTACCTTCACGCCTTCCGCGCCAGCGGCATCAACTATGCCTCCCTGGGGATTGCGGTGGGGGGCGTAATGGTCATGAATCTCCTGCGGCGGCTGGCTCCAAAGATTCCCGGTGCGATTGTTGCTGTGGTTCTGGCTACCGTTGTGGTGGGGGCCTTTGGGCTTGATAGGCTGGATGCCACCTACCATGTGGAAACCATCGGTACCCGCTTCGGCACCCCGGAATGTCCCAGCGGCATTCCCCAGACTTTGCCTCACCTGCGTTTGCCTTCGCTAGATGCCAATTTCTTCAAAACCGCCAGGGAACTGGTCCCCTCCGCCGGAACCATTGCCCTGCTGGCGGCCATTGAATCACTGCTTTGCTGCGTGGTGGCCGACGGTATGATCGGCGGCCGTCATAAATCCAATTGTGAGTTGGTGGCGCAAGGGACTGCCAATATCTTTTCCATCTTCTTTGGCGGTATTCCCGCCACCGGCGCCATCGCCCGTACCGCCGCCAATATCAAGAGTGGCGGGCGCACCCCGCTGGCGGGCATGATTCATGCCGTGGTCCTGCTGTTTTTTATGCTCCTGTTGGCTCCCTACCTGGGGAAAATCCCCCTGGCGGTGTTTGCGTCGGTGCTGGTAATGGTCGCTTGGAACATGAGTGAGCGGGATCATTTCCGCAACCTTTTCAAGGCCCCCAAGAGTGACATCGTCGTTCTGCTGTTGACCTTCGGTCTCACAGTCTTTGTTGATCTGACGGTGGCCGTGGGGATCGGGCTGGTCATGGCATCTTTCCTATTCATGAAACGCATGAGTGAAGTAACCAATATCGGCGTCATTCGTGATGAAATAGAAGAATCCGGCTCCGCCAGCGAATTTGTCGGACAGGCCGATCCTAATTCCATTTCCCGCCGCGATATCCCGGCCGGGATAGAAGTTTACGAAATTAATGGTCCCTTCTTCTTCGGTGCGGCCGACATGCTCAAGGACACGCTACGCGAACTGGAAAAGCCTCCCAAGGTTTTCATTTTGCGCATGCGTCGAGTTCCGGCGATTGATGCCACCGGCATGCATGCCCTGGATGAATTTCTTTCCAGTTGCAAACGTCAGGGGACCCGGCTCCTGCTCGCGGGGGTGCATGCCCAGCCGATTTTCGCCCTGACCAAATATGGCATGATTGACAAGGTCGGCGAAGACAACATGTTTGAGAATATTGACGATGCCCTGAATTGCGCCCGGAATCACATCGGATTACCTCCCAAGGAAAAACCACAAGGAACCCAGGCGGAAGTGGCACGCGGACACTGAAGCAGGTAGTTCGGACTTAGGTTTGTTTGGGTGCCGCCGTAGTTTGCTGAAAATTGGTTATTGCTTATTCGGTAACCCGGAGACCGAGCGCATGGTAACTGTGGGGCTTGATAACCAAACTTATTTTAGCACCACTAACTATAGGAAGAAGCAAGAGTTGTGATCGTTACGCAGTCCGTGCTTGAGAGCGGTGAAACAAGTGCTACGATAAGGATGTAGTGACTTTGGAAATGCAAATATTCTGGGGGGTTGCTTTGGCCACTTTGGCCGGGGGGGCGTTTTACTTTATTCGCAAATATCGGCGGCAATGGCGATTGGTGAATGTGGGCGGGGAGTTTACCACCGAGCATCATCTGCCTGATGAGATTCCGGTGCCGCATGGACAGGCGGTGCGGGTTAAA
>JBAXMY010000137.1:0-1792 GCA_037134055.1 archaeon | reverse complement strand
GGTGGAGGCAGGTAACTGCCTGAGGACATGCGATTCCAGATCCGATACAGGTTGGCCTTGAGCTTGCGCTCAAAGTCCTGAATGGATTGGTCATCAATGCCCGCAGCCCCCTGGTTTGCTTTCACCCGTTCCCATGCTTCCAGCACCGCATGCTTGGAAATACAGAACGGTTTGGGTTGTGGTTGATTCATGGGTTCCTCCCGTTGCCGGTTGACACCGCAAACCAACCTCCATGTCCACGGCCCCTTGGCTCCATCTGTTTATCGGAGACTTCCTGGCTACTACGGGCCGTTCCGCCCCTTTGCGCCGCCTTCCTACTCCAACTCTGGCAGGGCTTCTGCTTGAGTCGCTCGGTTCGCATCGGCGCGGAAGGTTCCCACGTTCCGCGCAACCGCCGCGTGACAGCTTCATGCCACCTTAATGCCGGAGGCCGCAGAGTCCGAAACAGGCTCCGTCTCTGCTCATCCCAGGATAACGACTCCGTCCTGGTTTGGACCTCGTCCCTACGCTTTCGACACGTCCTCAGTGGTTCACTTGCGTTCATCTCTCTGTCACCCATCTGATCCGGTTCTTCCCGGACCTTTTCCTTCTGTGCTCACGACCGTGGCTTTTGGCCACCGCCGCCGAAGGTGATTTGAGACCTGCTCCTGTCAGCCGGTCCCGAGGGGCCTTCTCTCCCTCATCGGTTGTGCAGTTACGCACAGGTGAGTTCATCGGCTCGTTCCTGCGCTCGTGGCACACAATCATCCGCATAGCGCACCAGGGCCCAGCCCCGTCGTTCCATTTCATGGTCCAGCGGGTTGAGATACAGGTTTGCCAGCAAGGGCGAAATCACGGACCCCTGGGGGGTGCCCCGCTCGGTCGGTTGCCAGCCTTTCAGTTCTTCCAACACTCCGGCTTCCAAACACTGCTTGATCAGGGCCAGGACGCTGCCGTCCACAATGCGTTTCTCAATCAGTGCCATCAGCCGGTCGTGCGGAATCGTGTCGAAGTAGCTTTTCAGATCGCAGTCCACACACCAAACGTGTCCCTGCCTCAGCCACTCCTCCACTCGCTCCACCGCTGCACGACAGCCTCGTCCCGGCCGAAACCCATAGCTGCTCTCGGCAAAATCGTTCTCGAAGATTGGTTCCAGAACGTGCCGCAGCGCCGTCTCCACCGTCCGGTCGCGCACCGCCGGAATGCCCAGCGGCCGCCGTTCGGTCGTCCCTGGTTTCGGTATCCAGACCCGTCGCGCCGGTTGGCGGCGGTAGCGTTGGTGCCGCAGTTCTTCCCCCAGCCGGGCCAATTGGTCCTCCGCTTGGCGGTCAAACTGCTGCACCGTTTGGCCATCCACTCCGGGGGCGCCGTCCTTCCGCCACACCGCCCAAAACGCGGCTTGCAGATTCCGGCCGGCCCAGACTTTATCCCAGAGTCCATACCATACGGTTGTCAGCTCGCTTTGCTCGAGCCGTGTGAGCATGCGGTCGGTCCACACCGAGAGTTCCACCCAACACCATCGGTCCCGGATGTCTCCGGCTTGTTTAGGCTGAATCTCTCCAGTCACTCGCGCCGGTCGAGGTTTTCGCTCCTCAATCTTCATGGGTCTTCCGCCTCCACCTTCCTGCGTCCCTTGGCTCCACGGGCATTACCCCGCTTCGGCGCTACTACGGACGCTCTGACTCCCGCCCAGCGGCACGGCGGACCTTGCGGCCCACCGCATCGTTCTGTCCCGGGCGGATCTCCCTGTTTATCTCGTCCATACTTCCAACCCTTCTGTCCCCAACCACCCCACCGCCCCAGCCCCGGCATT
>JBAXMY010000136.1:0-1812 GCA_037134055.1 archaeon | reverse complement strand
CCTGGAAGACCTATTGAAGTTACAATTCTTGGAGGCTCATATGAAGCTACTAAACTTCCTACTGAACCTGGAAAACAACCGCGCGCAGTCATATTACCAATGGTTGGCTTGAAAGGCGTTGAGAGTCGTTCAAGGGTTTTGGGATATGTTGCTGAGATGAATCAGTCATCAGATCCTAGATTGGTTATTTCTCCAATTAACAGATATTTAGATACCCATAGTAAACATATTGAGATGTTTGAGATACATCCTGATGCAATTCATTCATATAGAGTTTTAGATTTAACATTTGGAGAGAAAGCAAAGATTGCGGTTCGAGAGCTTAGAGAAATCTTGGATGAATATTTTAATTAATTATTCTGTCTGGGAAATATATAATGGCTCGGGTTTCTTTTCACCCTTTGCGTATTTCTTTCTTACCTTTGATTTTCTCGAGAAATATCCAACAAACTGATCATCCAACTTCTCAGATGAGGAAGAATTACCCTTGTAGGAAAGCACACTGCGTCGAAGTATTTCAGCAATCAAATCATCAAGGTCCAACATTTCAGCTTTTGCTCGCTTCTCCAATTCTTTCCTAACTTTTTCATCAACTATGACTGGAATTGTTGTCTTTGACATTTTTTATTTTTTATTTTTTAGGTTTTACGTATACTTTCTGCACGGCAAAAGATTTGTACAATCCTTCTAGAATGTCTGTGCCCGCATAACCTGCAAGCAAGGACAAACGTACATCAAAATTGAATATAATTCCGGCAAATACTCCAACAACAAGGGCAATTAGAACGGTAATGGCATAATATCCCCAAAGAATTCGCCTTCGCAGAGATAAAGCTTTAAGTAAACCAACAAAACCACGAGTTAATCCCCCCACACCTCCGAGGATTGCGGATAGTAGCACTGCATCCATGAGGTATTAAGGAGAATATATCTTTTAAGCCTTACGGTTCCGTGATTAGAAAGAATTACCTGAGAATTGGAGGGTCTTTTTTGTCTGGATAATACTTTTGGGCGATTTTTTCCAGTCTTTTTCTAGATATGTCTGGAATTGCACCCTCTGCTACAATACAAGTAGCTATTAGGCCCACAATCCCTGCAAGCATACCTATTGCGCTATATCCTCTTTGTGAATCAAAACTTTGATGAACTTTTTGCCTATACTCACTATCTAGAGCAAGTATTGGGTTATCTGTTCTATATTGGGATATTTCATCGCTAATTTCTTTCATTCTTCCATCGATTTTGGATAGAATGGAATTCTTGTTGGATTCTATGGCTGATAATTCTTTGTCCATATTGTACAACTTTTTATCTTGATTTGTTTGGCTCATTAGAAGAGAGAGTGCTGAGAACTGATCCTTTAGTTCATTTGCATGGGTGTATGAGGAAGTAAGCCTTTCTTCAATTCTTAGAGGTACGGCTGCTTCCCTGGCGTGAGGGTTTTCATCTAATCTTGAGCTAGATATTAGAGGGCTAAGTGCTAATGAAAGAACAGAAACACCCAACAGGGACCAAGAATATTTGTAGAGTCTCTTTGCTTTCTTGACATTGGATTCTAATCTCGTCTGTTCATCCTTAAGTGCTTCCTGATAGAAATCAGCATTTGTCCTTACTTTTTCTATTGTTACTTCAATTGCCATAAATTTCATGTGTGAATGGTGTTTTTAAGCATTATTATAATACACTTTACACCCTATTGAAAAGGAATAAATACTCCAACAGGGCAGGAATGTTATGGCTCTCCTACACCTCCAGGACATTAGAAACGTGCCAGAATACCTTCTTCCCAGACATTCTACTCTTAAGGAGCTT
>JBAXMY010000135.1:0-1816 GCA_037134055.1 archaeon | reverse complement strand
CTGGGGAGTGGGTGTATATATGAGGGCAGAAAGAATGGCACAGGATTTTCGGAAGAGGATCATCCCAACTTCGGCTGGAGTGTTTATAGCGTTTCAAAGCAATTTGTCGAAAAGAAACTAAAGGGTTTTCCAGATGTTCTGCAGTTAAGGATACGAATGCCTCTGGATTGCATTGTTCATCCAAGAAATTTGATTACTAAACTACTAGGGTATGATAGAATTTTGGATGAACCTAATTCTGTCAGTTACGTGCCAGATGTTATTCGGGCAGCTAGGTGGTTGGTTGAGAAGGATGCTTCTGGAGTATACAATGTCGTTAATGGGGGGGAGCTTAGACATCCGGAATTGCTCGATACCTATCAAAAACTTAGCGGTAGGCAGCTTTCCTATAGAGTAATTAATCATAAAGAGCTGGATGATATGACTGCAGCCAAGCGTTCTAACTGCATACTTAGTAATGAAAAGCTGATTTCAACGGGATTTATCATACCAGACATAAAGGTTGCAATGCCTGCAGCCGTGGCATTATATGTGGATCATGAGAGGCAGCTGGAAACTTCAAGATAATAATCTTTAAATAGAATTTACACGTATGGAATTCATGGATATAGATGATATTTTAAATAAAGAGGAGTTTAAGAGTTTAGATCTATTTTTAGATAATGAAATGGAGAAATGTGCTGGCGGACCTCTTATTAATCAGATGATTTATGTTCTTGAAAGTAGGATGAATGCTAGAAATTGGTTTTATTCAAACGTGAAGGCTTTGGGTGGAAAGAGACCATATGATATTTGTAAGGCAGGTAAATCGGATCAGATAAGAGATATTCTTGGTCAGATAGAGTATGGTGTTTTTGCCTAATTCCGGTTCATCCATAACCGAAACATTTTTAAACTTCCCTTGTATTCTGCTAGTGTAAATAGGAAAGACGCAGAAAAATTAAGTTAGAAAATAATCAATTTTTTCGGTTTTTAATATAATGGAAGAAAAAGTAACTAAAATAAATACAATAAACTCCAAGTCAATTGGAAGAACAGCTAGTGTGAAATGTATAGTGGATGGTATCACTCAGACGGGTGGCCCAACATTGTTCTCTATTTCTGATGGAACTGGTACATTTGTGGCAAAAGCGTTTGACGGAGCAGGAGTTAGAGCATATCCTTCTATCAAAATGGGTGATGTGATTCGTGTTCTTATGGAAGTGCGTGAATATAATGATGCACTTGAAGGCGAAGTTATGAAGATGTTCAAAATTCAAGGTAGCGATGAAAAATCGATAAGGGATGAGATTAATTCCGAATTGCGTAGAAGGGCAGAACCTGAAAAAGTTGAATTTATGGTTAAAAGTCAGATTCTTGATAAGCTCAAAGAGAAGTTTATTGATGCTGCGAGACAGATAAGGCTAGCAATAGTCCAAAACAGACCAATTATCGTAAGACATCATAACGATGCAGATGGATACAGTTCAGGATATACTCTGGAAAGAGCAATATTGCCTTTGATAAAGAAACAACATGGTACTGAAAAGGCTATGCGTACCTATTATTCAAGAGCACCTTCAAATTCTCCATTCTATGAAATAGAAGATTCAATTAAGGATACTGCAATATCTTTGATGGATTTCGTAAAATTCTCTGAGAAGATTCCACTAATTGTGATTGTTGACACGGGTTCATCTAGGGAAAGTTTACTTGGAATTAAACAAGGTAAGGTACATGGAATCGACTTTATAGTTGTAGATCATCACTTCTTTGAAGAAGATCTGATTTCAAAGGAAGTACTTGTGCATATTAATCCATTCTTAGTTGGAGAAGA
>JBAXMY010000134.1:0-1828 GCA_037134055.1 archaeon | reverse complement strand
GGCTCTTCTGCCTATGAAGTTGAGTACGGCATTTTAGATAATATCCTCGCTAACAAAAAGCTGGATAACAAAGCAAGCGGTTTCTCTAACAATGATGCCGATGAGTTTTTGGAAAAAATGCTGGAGTCGGCAAAACATATTCCGCAATGGGTTATCTCACTCGGACAAAACAAAGAGGATGTGGGAATGAAGCCGGAAAAGCTTTTGGCGATGGTACAGAAACACCGCAAGGCCGAAGTGCAGATGATGGAACACAAATGGAGTGTGGCTAATGCCGGAGGTCGAAACCAAAGCAATAACATCGAATACATGATAGTAACTTTATGAAAAAAGAAAAAACCGAAATAAAAATAGTGAAAATAAAAGAGTGCGTTCCGAATTGGTGGAATCCAAACGAAATGAACGCTCGGCAATTTGCATCACTTAAAAAAGCTTTGACCAAATACGGACAGACCAAACCGATACAAGTGGGAGTCTGGCCGAACATGAAAGTTAAAGACGGCTATGTGATTGTCGGCGGTTATCACACTTGGAAAGTGCTCGGTGAAATTGGCGAAACCGAGATCGAAGCCAATATCCACAATTTCAAAAATGAGGACGAAGCCAAGCTTTATGGATTGACTGACAACATTCACGGATCAAACCAGCAAATAAAACTCGGCAAGTTAGCCTACGAGCTGACCCAAAACGGATACTCAATCAAAGACATTGCTTCGAATCTTGGCGAGGAGGATATCAATGTCAAAGATGCTCTCGACTTGGTGAAAGACGAAATAGAAAAGAAAATGATTGAGCTTAAAAAAGCCGAGCGAGAAAATACCATTATGCTGAACTTTATCGTGGATAAAGACCCGGAAGCGTCAGCCGATGAATTTATAAAAGCCGTGACTGTATTTGCCAAAGCAAAAGGCGTAAAGGTCGAGAAAGCAGTCAAAGATATTAATAAGCAAAGAGAGACTATTGCCCTTGTGAGTTTTAATGTCACCAATCCGCAAAAGGGCGTGATAGACGAAGCGTTAAATACACTGTCAAAAGAAACAAAAATGACTGAGAGTGAGGCGATCGCTGAAATATGTAGCCGGTTTATAAACAATCAAAACGGCAACATTCAGAAACAAGATACAACAAAATGAACAAAAAAGCTGACATCAAGAATGCAAAGTATCAAGAAGCGATTCGCCTTAAGTACAACGGCGAGTCTTATCCTGTTATTGCCCGAAAGCTTAAAACCCCAGTCTCAACAATCGAGAAATGGTTTGCCTTCGGTGGCTTGCTTAAAGACGAATACGAAACTTATAGAGACACCCAAAATGAAGTCAAAAAAAACCAAGCCGAATGGATTATGCATAAGAGCGTTGAGACCGCCGCCTCAATGCTTGTCGCCCTTATGGGCAGTGCCGATGACAATGTAAAATTTCGCGCGTGCAAAGAGATACTCGACCGTGAACTGGGAAGCCCCAAGGAAACGATCGAACACAAAGGATTATATGGAACAGGCCTAAGCTATGAACAAATACTCAAAAAAGCCAGAGAGAGACCACCCGACGGTTAAAACGCTGGTGGATTTCGTGAATCTTTTCGACGCTGATCCGAGAGATTTCATTGAGGAGTGCCTGTTCATAAAGACCAAAGATCAGCAGACTGTTCCTTTAAATTTTAATTCCGCTCAAGCCCTGATTTATAAAAGAATCAAACAGTTAAAAGCCCAAAAGAAACCAATCAGAATGATTATTCTTAAAGCCAGACAAGAGGGCGTGTCCACACTTTGCGAGGGTTTGGTATTCGAGCGAACTGCGAGATTTGAAAACACCAATTCGCTGATCGTTGC
>JBAXMY010000133.1:0-1832 GCA_037134055.1 archaeon | reverse complement strand
ACACTTCTCAACCATCAGCAACTCAGACAACCGGATCGCAAACGACTCAACCATCAGCAACTCAGACCGCTACCACTCCTCCAGCAGGCAGAATAAGAGTAACGAGGGCATCATAAAATGAAACTTGGATTCATAGGTCTAGGCAGAATGGGATATAATATGGTTCTCAGTCTTCTCGAAAAGAAGCATGAAGTAGTTGTATACGATCGCATACCCGATCAAATAAAAAAACTATCGGACAAGGGAGCAATTCCTTCCAATTCTTTGAAAGAGCTCCTAGATCTTCTTCCAGAAAGAAAGATAATTTGGATAATGATCACTGCAGGTAAACCTATAGATGACACTCTCTCTCAACTCATACCTATTCTAGGAAAGGGAGATATAATAATTGATGGGGGAAACTCTTACCATGAAGAATCAATTCGCAGATACAAAGAGCTAAAGAAGAAAGGAATACATTTTCTCGATTGTGGCACATCTGGAGGGATGGGTGGAGCAAGAAATGGTGCATGTATAATGGTTGGAGGCGACAAAGAGGCCTTCAAAGCCGTTGAACCAATAATCAAAAGCCTGTCCGTCAAAGACGGATATTCATATCTTGGCAAATCAGGATCTGGGCATTTTGTAAAGATGGTTCACAATGGAATAGAGTATGGAATGATGGCTTCAATCGCAGAAGGAATGCAAGCGATAAAAGAAATCTCTCCAGACATCGATCTTAATGAGGTTGCAAAAGTTTATGCTCACGGCAGTATAATAGAAAGTCGTCTCATGTCCTGGACCGAAGACTCCTACAACGCACCAGGATATCTAGATTCAATTTCCGGAAGTGTTCCAAGAGGAGAAACGGAAGAGGAAATGGAAAACCTGGAAAATAAATCTCCAACGGAAATGAAAATTCTAAAGGAAGCAAGATTAATGCGCGCCAATTCAAGAACAAAACCTTCCTATGCAGGCAAACTCGTCTCCGCCATGAGAAATCAATTTGGTGGGCATGCAGTTAACAAGGAAAATGGTAAAAACAAAAAGAAATGATTTAATTCCCGTAAAAAAGATGTTAGATTCCCTTCTTTCCTAGGGCTCTACTAAAGTTTCCTGGATTTATAAGTTTTTAAACCTTTCTTTTCCGTCGGTAAAAGCTTAAAAAGCACCATTTGCACTTTCTTTCATGAAAAACATGAAATTTTGTGATAATTGCAAAAGCATACTAAAGGTGCATGAAGAAAACGGTAAATTAATTGGCGTATGTCAGTGCGGTTTCAAGAAGGAAGTAGATTCATTCATAATCTCAGACAAATCAAACAAAATAGAACTAACTGGAAGAAAAGTCTTTCGCGATAAAAAAACAAAAGGCTGGCCCCATCTATGCAAGAAATGTGGACATGGAGAATGCGATATAACTGATCTGGGAGCTCCATACTCGGATGAATCTAACATATATCTGTATAAATGCAAGAAATGTAAATTTGTTCAGAGACAGGCAGACGGAACTAGCAATAAATAGGGTTTATTAACCATATTTTCTTATAATTTATATAATGGTAAAACAATCAAAAAAGAAAGGACTCTTTTATTCAGTCCAGGTAATCGAGAAATCTCTAATTCATCATGTAATTGAGTGGGTTGCCACAATACTCTCTGCCCTTGGAGCAATTTTTAATTCAAATCTTTTCGGAATCCAGGCATTCGATGCATACACCAACTCATTCTACTGCTGGTTCGTTGCAGACATATTATGGATTATTTTCGCTCTCAAGCATAAGCATTGGGGTATTTTCACAACATTCCTTATATTTGGAATAATAAACGGTCTTGCCATTCTAAAGAATCTC
>JBAXMY010000132.1:0-1862 GCA_037134055.1 archaeon | reverse complement strand
TGCTCTTATGTCTACCATTTGTTTGTCTGTAATAGGTTGTGCTTTGCAGCACTAGATCAGTCTCAAGGACCGCTTAACCTAAAATCAATTGATTTGTAGGGTATTTAAACTTTTGCAGAAGATTTTCGAAGAATTATGGTAAATCCAATTATTCTTGCCCTATAATTTCCACCAAATCTTTTTGCGAGATTATCTGACAATTCGACTGCCAATTTCCGCATTCCTTCTTTATTATGGCTGCTGGAAGCTTTTAGAACTGAAATACGGACCTGCTTGTGAGTCTTGAATGCAAGGCTAAGAGATTCTACTACGCCTGGTGTTAAACCAGCTTTTCCTATCTGAAATGTTGCTTCAAATCTTAGTTGTGTCATTTTCTTAGTAGTTTAAATCCTCCTGCAGGAAGAGCAGAAACAAGTTCTTCTTGGCCATATTCGCCTTTTGTTTCCAACTCTATCTTTAGAATAAAATCTTCCTTTTTAATGCTTCCGGGGACAATAATAAGTTTGTTTTTTGAGTTTACCATGGAAGAAGGAACAGCTCTGACAACTTCCTCCTGTTTTGTTAAAGAAAGTGACAAAGGTATGGCCATTCTTTCAATTATGCTTCTAACGCCCCAGGTTCCCGGTTTCATTAGTTTATCTTTATGAATGCTTGAAGATTTGAACACATCTATGGACGCTTTTTTTGCTCCAAGCTTCCAAGCTTGGCTAAATGAGCCTGTGAAAATTGCACATTCTTCAATATCACTTTTTTTAACCTTTTTTTCTTCAGTTAGAATAACAGAAAATGGACTTCCCGGTAGAGTTGTATGCATTACTATTAATTCCTTTTTTGAATTTTTTATTCTTGAAAGAAGTTCATCATTTTGCAGAGCATTCTTTCCAGAAACGACCAAATTGTCCTGAGAGGTAAAGAACCAGCGATATTTTTGGTAATCTTCAAATAGATGTTTCATGAATATAAAAGATGTTCTGTGTTTTTAAGGTTTTGTAACTATCCGAAGAACGATGGATTTTGTATGTCAATTATGAAGAAGCTTCCACCGATATCTTTGTTAGATTCAAAGTCTTTTACATCAACGAATACTTTCTGTGTGCAGACCTGTGTTCCCTTTGGTATGTTTATCAAGACTCTTGCATAGGACTGTGCACCTGAAAAGCTGTCAAATGAATTGTATTGGTTCATTGGAGTTTGAATGAGTGCTTCAGTCTTTGAATTACCTAAAACCTTGGCACAATTGCTTGAGGTTGGAGCATCTAGAGTTAATTTATACTTTAGACGATTCCTGTTCGTTGAAGAACCATCGAGCGTTTGTGCCGCAACTGCAATACCAAACACTCCCGAGTCTGGCTTTATCTTAGCTGTGAAATCCGAACCAAGTTTTACTACAACATTTTGAGATTCGTCTGTGAATAGAGAGGTAAGTTGATCTTTCACTTTTTGATCGAGAACATCTACACTGCCCGTTGCACTACTAAATATGCTTCTGACTAGTACAAGTCCAAGAATAAGCATTGTCATTGCTAGAACGATTATGACGACTGTGGAAATGGATAGTTCTATTGCTGCTTTCTTTTGTCCTATCATTTTATGCTAATCCTGCTCCAGCCAATTGGGCTTGTAGATTTGGAGCCAATGCATTCATTAATTCTGCGCACTGTGGAAGACTAGGATCAATCTTGCAGGAAGCTATGGTTTGATACATTTCAGTCATTCTTGAACCGATTAGGATTACAACGTAGAATACAAGTCCCGATAAAATCAATCCAATTATTGAAAGAACTAATCCCCAAACAGCCCATTTATTCTTTCCTGCTTTGAATTGAACTATGGCAAATACTAGAGAAATTATTGCCAGAGTA
>JBAXMY010000131.1:0-1894 GCA_037134055.1 archaeon | reverse complement strand
CCTGCGGGGCGATGGGGTCTGCGTTGAAGGGCTTCCCGCACTTGTTGCAGAACTGTGCCCCCGGCTGGAGCTCGTTGCCGCACTTGTCGCAGTATGCCATGTTAGCGAAGGCGGATGTCGCCGTGGGGTATTTCAGGACTTCCATTCATCTTGAAATACCGCCAGGCCGATCGTCTCCCCATGCGTCTTGAGGCGGTGCCATCCCTCTCGGTGAACGGTGCAGAATTGACGCGACGCCAGCTGGAGGCCCTCTGCGCATTGAGCGAGGAAGGCAGTCAGAAGGGGGCCGCACATCGCCTGGGCATATCGACGCCGGTGCTGCATCGCTACATTCATGAAGCGCAGCGGCGAGCACAGACGACCCTTCTGGAAAGCACTCCCACTGGCACCAGGTTGACCGCGGACGGGGATGAGATCGTTACAGAGTATCTCTCTCTGCGCATGCGCATGGGGCGGACCCGTCTTCCGGTGGCGGGCGGTACCATAGTAAGTGAGGAGATGCTGCTGCGCGCTCTTTCCGAGACGGAGGGGGCGGAAGGATTCGAGGTGATCCTTTCCACGGATGAAAGGAATCTGCGTGATCTAAAGGCCGGTCTCATGGATATCGTCGTCCTGGACGATCCCGTGCATGCGCTAGACCTGGTCGGCGTGGAATGGGAGCAGGTCGCAGAGGACCGCCTTCTGCATGTGGATCGCGGCGATCACTATGCCTCGTTCCGTTTTGGGGCGCAGAGGATAGGGTTCCGCCATCTGCAGACGTCGGGCCGGAGGTTCGAGGTCATCCGCAGCTACCTATCACTACCGTCATTAGATGCTTCGGGCTTGAGCTACTTTGTCAATGAGAGCCTCGCCGCCCGCAAAGGCCTCCGCGTGAAGAGCGCCACCGACCCGGACCTATTGCGGCATCAGATAGTGGCCGTGCGCCGTTCCGGTGACGTCAACGTAGAGGATCTGGCTAGGACGCTGCGCGAGATCGGCGGTCGTTGAATTACCATTTTAGGTAATGCATGGAACAATTCGCCTTGCCATTTTAAATAGGATGCCTGAAATCCTCTGCCCAAGGTGGATTCCTATGTCCAACATCAAGGAGCCTAACGCGGCCTTCGCCAAGAAGGTCATCGAGGCCGGGGGCAAGACCCTCGATCTCTGCTATCAGTGCGGTACCTGCACTGCCTCCTGCCCCTCGGGCAGGATGACCAGCTTCCGCACCCGCCAGCTAATAAGGAAGGCGCAGCTCGGTCTCGAGGCCGACATCCTGCCAACCGAAGACCTCTGGATGTGCACGACCTGCTACTCCTGCGTCGAAAGATGCCCCAGGGAAGTCGAGATCACTGACATCATCATCGCCATGAGGAACATGGCGGTACAGAAGGGATTCATGGCCGAGGCCCACAAGAAGGTCGGCATGTCCCTAATGAAGAATGGTGCCACCATCCCGTTCGATGACAACGGCCGCGCCGCCCGCAAGGCCATCGGACTGTCTGAGAACCCCCCCACCACCGTCGGCAACGCCAAGGCGCTGGAGGACTTCAGAAAGATCATGAAGCTCACTGGCTTCGACAAGCTCGCCGGAGGTGCCTAAGATGCCCGCCGGTAGCTACGGACTTTTCCTGGGCTGCGTCGCGCCGCTCAGATACCCCGGTATCGAGAAGAGCACCCGTGTCGTCTTCGAGGCACTGGGATACAAGCTGGTCGAACTGGAAGGCGCTGGCTGCTGCCCGGCCCCCGGTGTCGTACGCTCCTTCGATGAGCCGACCTGGTTGGCCCTCGCCGCCCGCAACCTCGCCATCGCTGAGAAGCAGGGTGTCGACATCCTCACCATCTGCAACGGCTGCTACGGCTCCCTCTTCGAGGCGAACCACAAGCTGCACGAGGACCCCGCCATGCTGAAGAA
>JBAXMY010000130.1:0-1900 GCA_037134055.1 archaeon | reverse complement strand
ATGAGGGACTGCGGGGTGAAACGTATCGTCTTCAGTTCCACCTGCGCGACCTACGGCAACCCCGAGCGGATCCCGATGACGGAGGACCACTCCCAGAAGCCGCTCAATCCCTACGGCCTTTCCAAGCAGATGTTCGAGCAGATGTTGCGCTGGTTTGAGACCGCGCACGGCATCCGCCACGTGATCCTGCGCTACTTCAACGCCGCGGGCTGCACGGAACGTTTCGGGGAGCACCACCGGATCGAGACCCACCTCATCCCGAACGTCCTCAAGGTTGCCCTTGGGCAGAAGCCGCACGTCGAGGTCTACGGGACGGATTACGACACGCCGGACGGGACCGCCATCCGCGACTACATCCACATCGTGGACCTCGCCCAGGCGCACATGCTGGCCCTCAAGCGCGCCGAGAGCGGGATCTACAATCTCGGCAGCGGGGAGGGGAACTCCGTTCGTCAGGTGATCAACGCCGCAAGGAAGATCACCGGGAAGGAGATCGCGATCGTGGATCGCCCACGGCGCCCGGGTGACGCCTCGCGCCTCATCGCCGCCAGCCACCGCGCCGTTCGCGATCTCGGTTGGGCCCCGCGTTTTACCCGCATCGACCAGATCGTCGCCAGCGCCTGGGAATGGCACCGCAAGCACCCGGAAGGATATCCAAATTGAAGAGGGCGGGGAGCCGTCAAAACTAAACTTCGCGGCGGGCCAGGCACAGGCAGGAGGGCACGACGAAGCGTGCCCCTCCCTTGGCCATCAGAGTTGGAGGGGCACGCTTTGTCGTGCCCATGCGAAGCTGAGGATTCGCAAAACCCGAAAGAACTGGCATGCGCCCGCTGGGGCACCTGTTCCCTTCTCTTGCCTCTCTCGATGGGTGCCTCGCTCAGTTTCCCTGAGTGGGCGTCAGGATAATCTCGATGCGACGATTCTTGGCGCGGTTTTCCTCGGTGTCGTTGGGTGCCACGGGGCGCGTGTCCGCATAGCCCGAGGCGCTGAGGCGTTTGGACGGGAGGCCAGCGGATTTTTCGAGATAGCGCACGGCACTGGTGGCACGGCAGGCGGAAAGCTCCCAGTTGCTCGGGTAGATTTCACTCAGCGTTTTGCTGATGGGCACATTGTCCGTGTGCCCCTCCACGCGAATCTCCTGGTTGCCCGCGGTCGCCACCGCGGCGACGATCTTGTCCAGGAGTTCCCGTCCTCCGGGCAGCAGGTCCGCGGAACCGGAGTTGAAGAAGATCTTGCTGGCGACATCCACCTTGAGGCGTCCTTCGAGCTGCGAAATGACCACCTCCTTGCCCTCCAGAGCCTTCCTAAGATTTTCTTCGAGGGTTTTCTGGGCTTCCAGGGCTTTTTGCTTGTCGGCCTCGATGGCGGCCCGGTCCGCATCAAACTTCTGGCGTTCCAGGGAGAGCTTCTTCTCCGCGTTTTCCTTGTCACTCCCGAGTGCATCGCCCTGCTTTTTCAGCGCCGCATTTTCCTCCTGCAGACGATTTTTCTCAGCAGCGAGGGACTCCACCTGAGCGGCCAGGATGCGATTCTGCTCCTGAAGTTCGCTCAATCGCCCCGAGAGGTTTTTCAGCTCGTCGCGGTCATGCCCCCCCTTGGAGAGGAGGTATCCTCCCATTCCGCCCAAGGCGACCACCAGCGCGATCAAAATGGCGAGGGTTGCCTTCATGATCACTGGCCGTTCAGATATGGAACTCATGTTGGTGGGGTCTGAACCTCAAGCGAACAAGTCTCGCTCCCCGATTCAGGCGAAGGTTTGGTATATGTGCGCCGCTGATTTTGGGAATCAGTTGCGGATTTGTCCATCCCTATCGAAAGAGGGATCCCTCCTCAGAATGCGGCAAGGGCGCGCGCGATTTTTTCGACCGCTTCGTCGCATTCGGCGGCGGTCACATTCAGG
>JBAXMY010000129.1:0-1916 GCA_037134055.1 archaeon | reverse complement strand
ACAGTTTGCAACTTATTCATATCTGCCTTTGCGGCATTGTATGCTTCTTCCTGCGTTGCTCCGCTTCCTGAACCTTGTATGGATATCTGTGTCGTCTGTTGTCCTCTTAATTCTGCTCCAATGTACAACGATTCAACTTCAACATCATCTACATATAGGTATAATTTCTCAGAAAGATATTTTGGATTTGTTGGATCCAAGCTAAGGTTTCCAGTAATCTGTGCATGTTTCTTTGCAGCTTCTTCGGTCAGATACAATGTAAATCTAAATCCGCAGGAATATCCTCCCTGCACCTGATCACACGATACAATTGCTGCACAGGTTGCATCGTTTCTACACACGTCAGAAATATCTTTCTTCCCACCTTCAAATACTGTTTTGTTCCCCACCTTGGCTTCAAATTTACCTTGCTTTGACACCAATTCCTCCAAATCCGTTGGCGTTGCTCCAGCAATTTCAAGTAACATGTACTTATTTCCAGTCAAATCAGAAACTCCTCTAATCTGCACGTCAGATAGTCCGTAAACGTTAAATCTATTCCTGCTAATATCAATCAAATCCTGCAACTGCGAGTCGCTAATGGTTGCATTTGGCTGAATAAGTGCTCTTGCTCCACCCTGTAAATCTAGGCCAGTCTGTATTTTAGTTTTAGGCACATCCACAACTGTAATACCTGGTGTACTGTTGGCAAGAACGATATAATCATTTGCCTTTGTCTTAATTTCTATCTTTGTTCCCTGCTCGTTTATTACAATTCCAGTCACAGCCGCAGTGTAATCTGCCTTGCTAGTTATTGCCTGGCCATTTACCTCTTTAATTATTTCTCCAGCTCTCAATCCCTGAGCAAAGAAGTCTGAGTTCTTATCCACAGATTTAACGAGTGCCCCAGATTCGAAACTAGGTTTTATTGCCAATATGGAAAGCAAAATCATAATAATCAAAAGCCAAAGTCTCCAGCCTATTTTCATTCTATCTTCTTAACCTCCATATACCATTTCAATATGGATGCGTTAGTTATCCAGGTGTTGAATATATCAAAGAACAATCCGATAAGGATGATAGTAAATATTTGTCTTAATGTGTCTGAGAACTGATATATAATTAGTAGGGAGATACCTACAGAAGCAATTGCAGTTAGGGTCATAGTCAGTCCAGTCTTGAAAGCACCCCATATTCTTGCATTGACTTTTCCTTCAGTATCTTTGAGTAAACGACTTGTCAGCATGATGTCTGTGTCAACGGAATAACCTATAAGCATAAGGAATGCTATGACTCCAGCAATTGATAACTTAAGTCCCATTAAATCAACGACGGCGACAGTCATTGCAATGTCTGCGAAGGCACAGAGAATTACTGCAAAGCTAGGCATTGAATAATAAATAAACATTCCAATAAGAACTGCTCCAACAATGGCAGCAATCCAAAATTGTGAATATAGGAAAAAGAAAACAAGATATGCCAGAACGGCCGTAATTCCCACACTCAGATAAGTTTTCTTATTTTTAGCACCCCAGATAATACCATATGCAAGTCCTAGGAATATCATCAATCCAGAAAGTCCTCTAAGCACTGAAACAGTTGGCAAAACAAGCGAAACTCCCAGGAAAGTTAAAATCGTTGCAATTCCCTTGGCCCTCACATCATGACTAAATATGAGAAAAACAACCCAGGACATAAGAAGGAAAGCAGCAATAATCGCACTAATCAATTGTTGGTAAAATCCAGAAGACAAGGCAGCACCAGTAAATTCGACTGAAGAATTGTCTCTCGTCAGTTTGTATCCAACAACTTTTTCTATGGCAGAAACCACAACGTCATTATTAGCATTTGATTCAATAATTATTCCTTCTATTCCTCCAGTACGGATATTAGAAATACCTCGTACACTAACATCCTTTAGTTCTCCGGCTAATCCA
>JBAXMY010000128.1:0-1925 GCA_037134055.1 archaeon | reverse complement strand
GATTGGAGCTTCGCTATATCTGTCAACTATGCGACCATCTTTCAGATTTAGGGAGATTTGATCCTGACCACGACCGTCCAAGCTGAATGGGAGAACGAAGTCAGGCTTCTTGAGATACCATTCAACGTTTGAAGAGAAATAGGAGAGTAGTAAGGAATCATTGCTCATGATTTGTGCTCGCACATCCAATGGCAAGTTCTTGTAGTCAGTAATTGGGGCAGACGCATCATTCAATGTTCCAGATGTTGGCTGGAGGACATTAATGTATGTGCCATGGTAAAATATATTTGATGGAACGATTAATAGAATTATGATTGGAAGAAGGATGAGCTTGCCATATTTATCGTATAGAAATGCGAACAGCAGTGAGGCGTATAAGATTAATGGCAAGGCAAAGAAATATGCATATCTAAGGGCGAATGTTTCCAGGGAGAAGACTCCTGCTAGGGCAAAGATGCATGGAAGGATAATTAATGATGTGAGCTTTTTGTTTTTGATGAATGCCCAGACCAATCCAGGAATGAAAAGAATGAGAAGATAGGTCATATTGCCTGTGTAGCTAAGATACTGACTTGCGTAATTTGCTGCTATTGCACTATCTCCTGCTGATAGTGAAAGGGTTGCAATTGCTTTCTGGACTAAAGGTATTGCTGGAACAATTGCCCAGAGTCTCTGCTTCTTATTGAATATTAGAATGTAAATAATCATGAATGGTGCTAGGATTAGTCCTTCTAGATGTGTGTTCAATGTAATGAAGAAGGATATTAATGAAAAGTACAAGTAATTTGGTTTTTCCTTTGATTTGTATAACAAATAAAGGGTAAGGAAGAAAAAGAACTGGAACATTTGGTACATTCTTGCCTGTCTGGAGAAAAAGACCTCCAGATAGAAGACTGCTGTGAATAATGCTGCTATGATTCCTCCTGAATTGCTGTATTCCTTTCCTATTTTGAAAGCTAGGAATATTGTTAGAAGTCCAAATAGAACTGATACCAGTCTGGCTGCTGCGTCTGTCTGTGAGAATGCAAGAAATCCTGCTTGGATATATTGGAAAAGGTTTGCTCTGTCATCTGGCCAGATTGATGCTTGTCCGTGAAGAATATTTATGCTCTTCACTGCAGAAATGCTTTCATCAATCCAGAAGGGTGCATCTCCTAGGGCATAGAGTCTTAGGAAGAGGGCGAATATGAGGATTAGTGTTAGGAGAATATATTCTAGTTTATGTGATTTCTTGGGAATAATCTTCTTAGAGGGCATACAATAGGGGAGATTGGAGGATTATTAAAGATTACTTAGGCACTGACTGTCGAAGGCTCTGGCGCATCTGGTAGCGTGTTTCCCCATTCAATGATTCTTGTTTTCAATTGTTCTAGTTCTAGTGTTTCTAGTTCTTCGTAACTAAATATGTGGGGAATGGCTCCAACTGTAATGAAATTGTCAATCTGATATGCTAAAAGATCTCTATCTGGAAGTTCTCCTGTTAATCTGTAATTTTTGAGTAGGGCTCGGAGAAGTCCGCTTGTATTTTGTGTAAGATCCACTACTCCTATGGTCATTTTAGTATATAGTTCAGGCATATGAGATGAGCCCATGAATGCATTTAGAGATATTGTTTCTTTGGAAGCGAGGGAAGGATAGGTTCTTCTTATGTACCCTTCGGCTCTCTCCAAGTTTGAAGCTATGTGTTGGTCTCTTATATCTGCTGTTTCAATAGTAATTCTCATTTCTTCTCTCGCTGGAGGAAAGAAGTTATCAAAATCCAAACGACTAATTGCTTCTCTAGCTCGACTATAGGCTGCTTTGCTTAGGGCGTTGAGACTATCGAGTGTCCCTTTTTCATTTGGCTCAAATCTTTCCAGCAAGTATAATGGCGTTTTTGTCTGAAATAGGTAATCGCTCATTCTCTGAAAATAGTCTGTAAGACC
>JBAXMY010000127.1:0-1980 GCA_037134055.1 archaeon | reverse complement strand
CTCAACAGTCTTATTCAGAAAGGACTTGCTTCTTATATCCTAAAGAACAGTATCAAATATTATCAGCCAGCCGAGCCTTCAAGAATTGTCGATTACATAGAAAAGAAAAGACAGGAGCTAGAAGAGAAGAAAGTTAAGTTTGAATCTCTATTGCCTAGGCTCTTGCTTCTGCAATCTTCTCAACCAGATACTTCTGTTTCCGTATATGAAGGATTTGCAGGTATTCAAACCTGTTTTGAAAGATATGAACTAAGCCTAAAATCAGGAGAAGAATATCTCTGTCTGGGCATATTTGCTTTACAGGAGGAAAAGTATCATGAATACTGGAAAAAGCATCATAAAAATAGAGTATCTCAAAAGGTTTATTGCAGGATGTTATTCAATAGGGATACTGATAAGAAAGTTCTAAAGAATAGAAACTCCTATCGTCTATCAGATGCAAGGTATATGCCTAGTGATATTCAAACACCCGCTTGGTTCTTTATATATGCTGAGGTGGTATGTATCTTTCTTCAGTCTGATAGACCTGTCGCAATAGAGATAAAAAACAAAGAAATTGCTAAAACATTTAGAATGTATTTTGAAGACTATTGGAAAAAATCTAAATCTTTTGTTAGTTAAATATTTACCCTGTAAAAATAGCTAAGAAATCGTGTGACATCACCCCAAGATGCCATTTGGACATCGTTTTTGGTGCCAACGGAAGAACGGACCAAAAGGTTTATAAGTAAGAAATTTCTTACAGTACCATGGAAAAAGAAATGTTAATTAAAACAATAAGAGTATCTGAAAAAGGGCAGATTGCTATCCCTCGAGAGATTCGTGAAAATTTAAATATAAATCAAGGAGATGAATTGGTAGTTATACAAAATGGTGGTAGATTATTAATCGAGAAATCGTTAAATATTTCTAAGAAGATGACTGAAGATTTTAAGGATTTGCTCCACTATACAGAGAATTCATTAAAAGAGGTATGGGATAATCCAGAGGATGAAATCTGGAACCAGTATTTGAAAAAATGAATATTCAACAAAAAGATGTGATACTATTGCCATATCCATTTAGCAATTTAGAAGAAAAGAAGGTAAGACCTGCTGTAGTGATATCAAATGATGGTTTTAATAGAATTTGTTCAGACTGCATTGCTGTTCCTTTAACTTCTGTAATTAAGGACGAGCCGTTTTCAGTTATAATGGATCAAAAAGACATGAAAAATGGAAAGTTAATAAAAACGAGCAGAGTAAGAATTGATAAGATGTTTTCTGTCGAGAAAAGGTTAGTTCAAATGAAAATAGGTCATGTTAACGATTCTTTTTTTGATAAGTTAAAATCAGAGATTGTTGAAATATTTTGATATTTTTTAGTGTGACATCACCCCAAGATGCCATTCAGACATCGTTTTTGGCGTGCGCTTAATATTCAAGGATAAGATTTTTATAGAACTGTTTTCTGGTGCGATTATGTCAAAACAAGATTTGCCCAGATTTGAGGATTGCTTTTCAAGCATTGTACGGGGAAACTCTCCCGGAAGATACATTAGAGAGTGCATAATCCATATTCCAGTAAAAGAGAAGTCATACTTGGTTAGGGAATGTTCTGATTTGAGTTATCGCGAGAAGGGAGAGTTTTCTCCACCTGCCGTACAGTTTCATAGGTCTATGGATTATTCTTGTGAATTTTTCCAGGAAAATAAGAAGTTTTCAATTGATGAGTTTGCTCGGGAAGTAGTGGCAAGACATCTCTTTAGATGGGAACCACCCAGATTGGAGCAAGCAGTCAAGTCTCTGAATGGAGAAGGCATAGATTATGTGGAATTTTTAACTATCAGGAAAGAGGATGTAGCGCCAGTGATATTGCCTTTTGCAAGACGAGTGTATGTTGCCGCATTGCCTGATGGAAAAGGTCTCTGCGTTCGAGCAGACCTGGGAAGTCCAGTGCATCTCGAATGTACTCCTAAAGAACTGGGCGGACTTCTATAGT
>JBAXMY010000126.1:0-2004 GCA_037134055.1 archaeon | reverse complement strand
GGGCAACCTTATTTATGCAAAAGAAAGGAAAGGATATTTCTGGATTTACACCCTATCTTTCAGTCTACGCTTCGGACAATGAAAAGTACTTCCCAAGTAGTTTTCTATATCTTTTATCAGGAGGAGATGATCAGTATACTAGAATAATACAATTGCAGAAGCAGAATAAGTTCTGGGAACTTACTGCAAGCCCATATAATAAGTTCTATGATACTAGCGTCGCGCTAATGGCATTGTCTAGTGGTGCTGCCGCTGAGGGAGAAAATGCTAAAAATTATTTGCTGAGCATACAGGGGAAAAATGGCTGCTGGGATAAATTTAGAGACACGGCGTTTATTCTTTATTCTGCAGCATACAAGCGAGGGGCCGGAACTCCCGGAGCGAGCGCACTTTGTGAGGAAGTTTCAGGACAATCCTGTGCTAGAGAAACTGCCTGTCTAGATGCGGGAGGAAGTGTGAGGAGTTTGTTTGAATGTGGTTCACCTTTTGATATTTGCTGTTCAATAGAAGTTCCAACTTTAACATGTAGCGAATCGGGAGGAAGTGTGTGTTCCTCTAGTCTTGAATGTTCGGGAAGAATTGTTTCTGCAAGTGATGGAAGTTGTTGCATGGAAGATTGCGTTACACCTACGGCAACTGAAGCAGTATGCAATGATATTTGCGCAGTTTCATGCGGAACTGGAGAAACTGAAGTTTATGGAACATGTGATGGAATTGGTGAGGTGTGTTGTGCACCTCAGACAAGTTCGGGAGGAGGTTTCTGGACATGGTTTTGGATAATTTTATTGATATTGCTGATTGCCCTTGTGATTCTTGCGATTGTCTTTAAGGATAAAATAAAGCTGTGGAATTACAAACGAACTGGAAAAGTGAGTAGCAATCCGGTAAACAGAAGTACTCCTGGTGGACCAACAAGACCTAGTGGTCCGATGTTAATGCAAAGACCTATGGCTAGACCTGCACTAGCACAGAGACCGACACAGACGACAAGAACGGTTATTCGCCCATCAATGCCGGCTAGACCGGTGAGAAAACCTGGAAGCACGGACATGGATGAGACTCTGCGTAAGTTGAAAGAGATGACTAAATAGATATGCGAAATTTTAATAAAGCCCGATTTGTTCTATAAATCATGAAAAATAAAGGGTTTAGTTGGATTCTATTGATAATATGGTTAACATTACTTATTCCTGGAGTTCTTGCGGTGGATGCTAAACTAAAAGAAAGTTATTCACCCGGGGAAACAATTATTGCAGAGATTAGTGGCCCATTTATTGAACCAATTACAATGACAAACATTGATTTTCAAAGAAACGGGCACGTTTCTGTGCCACTGCAAGCTGGGTTGGAAAAGGTAAATGAAAAATATTATCTCTGGGCAATTGCACCCCTGATAGATAATAATTATACTTTTATTATAAAGAATGTGAAAACACTTTTGAACGGTGCACCAAATACTACTGAGTACAGAAAAGATTTTGTTGTTAAGGGAAAGATAATAGATTATAATGTTAATCCGGGTGCAATTTATACTTTGAATGATTTTGATGTTGTTATAACCTCAAATAAAAATGATCCTCTGGATGTTTCATTGAATATTAATGATACTGGAAGTGTTACCATTCAGCCTGGTAAAAATACAATTCACTTTAGTATTGATAGCGTGCAAAAATCTAAGTTAAATTTTATACAGATTGGAATGTATCAAATACCAGTCTATGTTAAGGTTAATGGAAGTTTTCAGATTAGCAGAGGTTTGGAATTTAGTCCTGGATTGATTGGTATTTCATTCATAGACAGGAAAGAAGCAAAGGTAGGGGTAGTTAACATGGGAACCGAACGTTTGAATAGCATAGGCATTGAATACAATTCTACTCTTTTGTCCGTGGTACCTGATATGATTGCCAATTTAAGTTCCGGAGAAACTCAGTATGTTACCATAACTCTAAAGCAGGACGTTAAGAATATTAAAACTGACATATATGCTAGAGCCGGAACATTGAG
>JBAXMY010000125.1:0-2046 GCA_037134055.1 archaeon | reverse complement strand
ATTTATCAAAATTATGCTGTCTATTCATTTACGGAAAGTGATTTGTCAGATAATACTAAAGCAACAGTTACCGCTAATACTTCTTCAATAGGAAGTCCAACATGGACGTTGAGAACAGTTGGAGGAACTGGTGCGGTTCATCATTCTGTTGCATCAGATTCTGATGGAACTAATTTAAAAATTTACGTAAATAATAAAGAAAGTGTTAGTGCCGTCTATGCAAAGAGGATGATGAGCCTAGAAGATGGTACTTGGGTCCTATATCCTGGCAGTTCTCTAAAATTTATGCCAGAGTTAGGAAAAGTTAGATCAGTGGATGGTGCAGCAGAAATAAATGTCAAAATTGGAGATAAGATTTCATGGGAACCGATTTAAACTTAAAGAGCTCAGATGTTGAAGTCTCAATGAACTTATATGAGTTCAGGCTTTCACTTACTGGTGCATGTAATCACGACTGCATTTATTGTGGCCCCTTTTCGGATGGAAAATACGTACAAGGTTATGGTAATCTTTCTCCTCATCAATTAGATGAAATTACTTTACTAATGAAAAAGCACCCCTTACATGTCCAATTGACTGGCGGAGAACCATCGTTAAGGAAAGATCTTGAATTGATAGTCAAAAATTTAACAGAAAACGGAATAGGTAATATTGGAATGACAACAAACTGTTCAAAATTAAACGAAAAAAGAGCACTTGAACTCTATTTGGCTGGTCTAAAAGATATTCACATCCACGTACCCTCACTTGATGAGGGGGTGTATTCGGCAACCGTGAGAAGGCCCTCTGGGCAAGTGATAAGTAATATTATTGCCGTTGCTGCTCTTGCAAAAGAGGCGGGGGTTCGCGTGGAGTTTAATACTCCAGTCACTAAGGTTAATTTACAAACTCTTCCTGATTTGATGGATTTTTGTTATGGGCGAAAAATTAATCTGAAATTGATAGAGGAAGTAAATGTAAATGAAGATCAAATTAGATTTGACGATATAAAACGATTAATAGGTGGATGGTTGGATACAAAAGGCATTAGTAACTTGAGTACCAGCCTACCTCAAAGATATGGTTCTATTTATAATTTTTCTGATGAATTATTCTTTAGGATAGCCCCAGCCACTCCTGGCCTTGCCGCTCACTTACGTGGGGAGAAATTAAAACCCTTCTTTGATGGAAGATTTTGGATTGGCGGGTCAAAAGGAGATTATATGTTTACCCCCTCATGTTTCATAAATCCATTAAGCGGTGATTACTCAGATTTAGAAAGAAATTTAAATACCACAATTAACATATATTCTGAGGCAGGAAAATGAAAAAAAATAAACTGCGATTTGGAGATATAATTGCTGAATCTTATTATCCCAAAGAAGGCAATAATGGTAAATTTATTGTATTCTGTCCAGGTTTACCTGGAAGGTCGAATTATGAAGATATAGCAAAGATTTATGTCGAAAGAGGTTGTGTTTTTATACATGTTAAGTACCAAGGTAGCTGGGAGAGTTATGGCAGATTTACAATGCCCTCTTGTAGAAAAACAATCATAAGTTTTGTTGAGGGATTGATGAAAGGAGAGATCAAAGATATCTTCGGCAGTAGTTTCGACATGGTTCCTAAGGAATTATTCCTTTTAGGGCACAGCTTCGGCGGGAGCATTGTACTTTCTGCCGGTGCAGATTTAAAGTTAGACGGTATAATTGCGCTGTCTCCAGTCATAGACTACAGAAAGCAAGCGAAGGACCCAATTATCGAAGAGGAGGATTTGACTGAACTTTTTGATTTTATCAAATTTGGTTTTGAAAATATCTATCGTGGGATTGACAAATCAGAATGGGAAAATTTCTGTAAAACTGGTGAAAACCTAAACCCCTCAGACTATACTGATAAATTGAAAACTAAAAGGATCTTGCTTGTACATGGAATAAAGGATGATTCGGTTAGTTATATTAAGACCAAGAATTTCTCAAAATTACTTGAGAAAAATGGGGCTGATGTCTTATTCGTTGAAACAGATGATGATCATGGAAGTATAAAAGAGAGGCCAATTAAAGAGGT
>JBAXMY010000124.1:0-2139 GCA_037134055.1 archaeon | reverse complement strand
ATTTTTCGATGGACGTTCCTCCCTGCGCCGATTGAATGAGCCCGATCGGAATGTCTAAATCCTGTTGCAGGTATTTCCCGAAATAATAGGCGACGGCCGAAAAATCCTCCACGGTCTTGGTCGAACTGACTGACCACTTCGCGCGGACTGCCAGGTCGTTCCACGGCCTTGCCGCCAGGGTTTGAGGTGTTTTGACCAATCGCAGGCGGGGATGGTTGGCCGAAGCGATTTCCGCAGTACTGCCATCGGTATTTTTCAAGGGCCAGTCCATATTGGATTGGCCGGAGCAGAACCAGACGTCGCCGACGAGCAGGTTATTCAAGCGGAACGTTCGTTCGCCGCTCGCCAGTTGCAGGGCGATCGGCCGATCCGATGCCGGCATGGGCGGCAGCATCAACGACCAGTCGCCGTCTGCATTGGACTCGGTGCGAACCGTCTTCCCGCCGTCAAGGAACACTGTGACCGGGGTGTTGGGCAGGGCTTTGCCCCAAACTGGAACCGGAATGTCCCGCTGCATCACCATGTTGTCTGAGAAAAGGTTTCCCAATCGGAAATATCCAATGACGGGCAGCGTAAACACGCAGGTGTCTGTGTGTCCGTTACCGTCATCAACCTGAATCGTTAGCACATTGTCGCCGGCATCGGAAAAGGTCGGGGTGCCCGTCATTTTCCCGTCTTCGGAAATGTTGATCCACTCAGGGCCGGCAAGTTTGGTAAACCTAAGGGCGTCTCCATCCTTGTCATCCGCATAGTGATTGAGCGAGTCAGTCCATGGAGTACTTTCCGGGATGGCGTTGAGCGCGATGCCGTACGGATGATTGGCAAACGAGACGGGCAGGTTTTTTGTTCCCTTTTTTCCGGTTACTGAGGCGTTGTCGAGGAATATGGCTTGCCAGTAGTTGCCTTCGCCTTTGTTGTTCACGTTGAGCATGACGCGGGCATAGGCGGTGCCGGCCGGTGCGATGGCGGTGCCGGAGAGCGTGTTCCAGATTTTGACAGGAGCGGCTGCATTGTTCGCCTCGGCCACGGTGACGGTTTCGCTGATTCGGCGGCCGGAGGCATCAAACCATTCCGCCTGAATGCGCGGCTGCCAGCGGTTATCGGCGGTGCCCGCATTGTAGAAGGCAACCGAAAAACTGTAGTTCTCGCCGGGCAAGGCGCTGAAATACTGGTAGATCGATGTCGCGCCCCAGCGGAACTGTAAGGCCTGGTTGTTCTTGCCAATCTCCCGGTCGAGGGATCCATCCGTCAGCCAGGCGTTATATTCGTTTTCAGCCCAGAGTTCCCGTCGCCATCCTTTGCAGTTGAAGACCGGCGGCTTGTCCATTTCCGGCGTCCCGATCTCAAAATCGCGGTTAATCAGCAGCTCTTCCCCACGGGAATGGCAGATTAACATGGTTGTCAGCGAAAGGGCGGCAAAGGTTATTTTAATCAATTGTTTCATTTTGTTTTTTCATACTTCTGTTTCTGTTCGGGCTTGTTTTCAGGGGAGTATTTTTAGTTTCTAAACAACGGAATCAAATGCTCCAAGATCGCATCCAGAGGCAGATTGATTTCTTTTTTGTTATGGGCGGTCGCCACGACGACGAGGTTAAGATCTGGAAAGATGGACATATATTGGCCTCCCGCACCGATTCCGCTGATGAAGTCGATTTTTTTGTTCGGGGAAATTTTGCTTTCATTGTGAAAGTAGTAAAAGTAGCCCTTCCCCTTGTCAGCCGCCATGATTTCCTTGACGTAGTCGGCGGAAAGAAGTTGCTCGCCTTCGTATTTTCCCCCTTGGAGGATGGCGGTCCCAATTTTTACCAACCCTCTTGAGGTAAAGTTGGCGCCAGCCCCGCATTTAGGAATTCCGCATTTCTGATCTTCCCAGCTGTAGGTCACACCAAATTTTCCGGCCAGTTCTGTTTTGATGAAGTCCCGCGCTTTTCCGCCTGTTTTAATATCCAGGATCATCATGATCAGGGACGGGTCCGTGCCGGCATATTTGTATTCCTTGCTTTGCGGCGTGATCGGAGTCGTTCTTTCGAATAGTTGCTGGAAGAACTTTTGTTTTTGATACTCAGCACTAAGAGTTGACTCCATCTTGTCACCATTGGCGTCGCCCCAACGCAGGCCGGATTTCATATAGAGCGCGTC
>JBAXMY010000123.1:0-2190 GCA_037134055.1 archaeon | reverse complement strand
GGAATAGATATGTCATGAATGCAAATGCTCTCTCTGCGAACTTTTTGTTTCTAGTTATCCCTAGAACAGTGAGATAGAAGAATCTGCCTCCATCGAACAATCCAACTGGAACCATATTGAACAAAGCAACGGAGAAGTTAATCATTATGCACCACCATAGAAGATTATAGATAAAATCACCAAACTCGCCCATATTTGAAGTATAATATATTGCTGGATCTTTTATTGCTTTTACAACATTGTATAGCCAGGACATTAATCTTGATTTTTGCTGTTCGGCAATTCCTATTCCTAGAAGAGGTCTTCCCTCTCTGCTTGCTAGAGTGATGTTATAATTTGTTTCAGTTCCATTCTTACTTATTGTTTTAACAAGAATATTATCACCTGGAGAATACTTGCTCAGAGTTGAATTTAATATGGCATAGGAAGGTGTTGATACTCCGTTCACGAAGACTATTGCGCCACCCATGGCTGATCTTATGGCTGGAGCATCATCGTAGGCAAAAATGTGAGTTACATTTTTTTGCATGGACTCTGAGATGTAATTTGGATAACTAAGGAAGGTTTGGTTGTTAACTTTTATTTCCGTTAGCAGAGGAGAAGAGAGATTTAGTGCACCGATGTTGTCAATTTCTGAAAGAGCGATGGGAGAATAGGTGTATGTATTGAAATAAACTCCTGCTGGACTAAATGCTGCCGCAACGAAAATGAAAAGCAGAATGACTGAAAGCACTCCGAAGATGACGTTGGCAAAAGTTCCTGAAGCAAGGACGGTAAGCTGAGCTTTCTTTGGTTTCTTTTCCATTTGTTTATCATCTGGTTCAACGAAGGCTGCAAGGAATGGCCCAAGGAATCCGAATCCTGTGGAATGAACTTTTATTTTATAGAACCTGGCAAAAATTCCATGAGCAAATTCGTGTGGAATTGCAATGATTGCGATTATGAGAATCCAATATGTGAAATAGAATGGAGGAAGGAAATCGACTTTGAAAATTTGATCTACATAGGGAATCAAGGGCATTAAAACTGGGGCTCGCAGGTCTCTGGCAAGAGTTGGAGAGGTTGTGTAAACATAGGCAAGCCTTCCCAGAAGCCATAGCACGAGAGTCATTAGGACATAGCCTGAAGTTATTACAACATACTGCATGGCGGAAAGGACTTTCTTATATTTTGTCGTAAATTTATCTATAAATTTGACACCTATCTGAGTTCTATAAAGATACATAATTCCCTGGCGCTGTAGATTTTTTTTATGTGTGTAGAGAAATATTATTGCAATTAGGGTAAATAGTACAAAAAATATTATATCGTACAGTATGAAACTCATTTCAAATTATTTCTTTTTAACTGGCCTAAATGCATGACGTCCACACTTTGGACATCTTACTTTTTTGGCGATCACTCTTACTGCCTGCGTTCTTATTCGATGATTGCAGTCTTTGCAGACGAAAACGTCTCCAAACATTCTTTTTTGAGCTATTGGAATTTTTGTTGCCATTATTGAGCCCTCATTATAATTTTTCGACCTTCAATATCCCAGTACTCTACCTGCTTTTCAGGAATAAGTTGATCCTTAAGTTCTTCCAGGAATGGTAAATCGATAGTTTCATAGCTTTCCAAGTCCATTACGGAAGCGGTTGTGTCGGAAACACTGAGAACCTGAGCCTTATGTTTTTCAATCATTGGAACTTCATATCTACTGTCTCCAGGGACTGCAACTATCTTCTTTTTTCCAGTAATTACTTCTATTGCTTCCAGTCTGCATTTGCTAGCTCCGTGTTTTCCAGTCTTGCTGATATCGTTGGATCTTACTGTGCAAGCTTGACCATCTATCAAAATTGTAGTGCCGAGTTTGCATTCATGGGCTGTGATTAATCTCAAAACCATAATTCTTGGTGACAAGAAACGTTTATAAAACTTACTGATTAGCAGAATCCATGGAAATTGCTAAAAAAAACGAATTTGTTGAACTAAAGTTCACGGGAATAGCGAATGGAGAAGTGTTCGATTCTAACATAGAAGAAGACTTGAAAAAAGTGAATTCTCAGTCTCCTGCTGAAAAAACAATTGTCTGCATTGGACAGGGAATGATAATTCCTGGGCTGGACAAGGCTTTGGAAGGAAAGGAAATTGGAAAGGAGTATGGCGCGAGTATAAAGGCCCCTGAAGCATTTGGAGTAAGAAAGAGAG
>JBAXMY010000122.1:0-2232 GCA_037134055.1 archaeon | reverse complement strand
GGTCATTTGCTGGACGCCAACTTTGAACTTTCTCATCGGCTCTTTGGACCCAAGTGTTCAGTAGTGCATCATCAACCGTCTGATCGTCCACTTCGTTTTTTATTGCTTTTTTAATATCTCCTCTGTTCATAGGTTTAGATGTCAGCTCTTATGGTTATGGATACTTGTTTGTATCCGGTTTGTATTTTTCCATCAGGGAAAGTGACCTCAACCTCCCCGACATAGCTTCCGGCAGTGTTGGTGTCCGAAGATTGCCAGGGGTACTTGCATTTACCTTTGGTTGCATCGGTGATTGTGCAGGTGCTTCCGCTTATTTTTACTGATCCGGTTGTCGCATCCTTCATGTAAAACCGCACAGTGCTTCCGGTTAAATCTACCGGCGAGCCGTCTTGTGTCAGGTTGAATTCCAATGGAGGACGAGTATCGTCTTGGACAATTTTTATGCTCATAGTTTTATATCTTTGTTATTGCTTGGCAGACTCACATCTGTTTTTGCTGTTTGCATTTGTTGGTCTTGCCGTGCAGTTTTGACCTCAATGTTTGTTTTGGCATTTACCAGTCCGAAGGTTTCTCTTGCCGACAGCATCAAGACCGACAATTTGGCAGACAACAGTTCAACGGCAATTTTTATACCCTCGATAATTTTCCAAATCCTGAATCGATAAGTCCAAGCCTTCGCAATCAATCCTCGGATATCGAGCAGGTATGTCCATTGCTTGCCAGTGGTTATCAAGATGTCGAATTTATAAGTCCACCATTTTGCGATCTTGCTTAAGATGTCCAAGATGTAGGTTTCTGTTTTGGCTATCACGGTTCTAATGTCCAGCACATAGCTCGTGATCTTGGTCGTCAGTGCTCTGATGTCGAGTTTATAAGATTCAAGTTTTGCGATTAATCCTCGAACATCGAGAACATATCGCATCGTCTTGGTTATCAGATCCCTGATGTCCAAGATGTAGGCTGTCTGTCTCAATACAGTCAGAAGTGAATCAAATAAATATCGAGCGGTTTTGTTTATAAGACTCCTAATGTCCAGCACATACCTTTCGGTTTTACCGGCAATGTTTCTTATCTCCAAGATGTAAGTCCAAGCTTTGGATATCAGGCCTCTGATGTCGAACATATATCTCTCGATCTTGGTGGCTAGATTTCTAATATCAAGCTTGTATGTTTCCAATCGGGCGATTGCATTCCTGATATCTGTCACATAGGTCATTAACTTCTGAGCCGTATTTCTTATATCCCATTTGTATATCGACTGTTTGAGAGCCGTGAGAAAAGAATCAAACTTGTAGGTTATCGTTCGGCCGAGTGTAATCAGAACATCAAACCGGTACGCCATACTCTTTGTGGTGATGTTTCTGACATCCAGCATATAAACCAATCCCAGCCATGCACCGCCAATTTTGTCGAAGAGATACGATGCGGTTTTATTCACCTTTAGGCGAATATCTAAAACATAAGTCTCAAGTTTCGTGGCAAGGTTTCTGATATCGAGTTTATAAGCGATCAGTTTCGCAATTAGCCCGAACACATCGAGGATGTATCTTTCTGTTTTGGCCACAATAATTCTGATGTCGAATTTGTATGTCAGACTTTTTGTGGCTATTCGGAATATATCCAATACATAAGATTCCAGTTTGGCAATTAGACTCCTGACATCGAACTTGTAGGCAATCGTCTTGTTTGAAAGTCCGAAAGCATCAAGGATGTAGGTTTCTATTTTTGCTATCAAGTTTTTAATGTCGAGGATATATGTTTTTGCGTGCGAAATTGTGACAAAACTATCCAGCAAGTATGTGATCTGTTTGTTTATCAGTCCGAACACATCCAGCACATAATTCACGACCTTAGCGATTGGCTTTGATCCAGTGTTGTTAAGTTGAGCTGTGTTGAATTGATAAGCGTTAAGCATAGTTTTATCCGGTAGCCGGTATGTTAGTTCCTCTCACTGAATTGGTTCCTTGTAAGCTGATTTGAGCAGTGACTCCACCATTGCAAATATTTCCGATTGCTAAGTTGTAGTCATCGCTCGCACTTTGCTCTCTGATGTGATAAGCGGATTTGTTTGTCTGTGTGGCGTGTAAGTTGTTTGATGAGATCACATTGTAGGTTGAATACACCGAGCCGTTGTTTGATAGGTAGATGCTGTTTGAAGTGTTGTTTGCATTTCTCGAAGCATTATCAATGGCATTTCCGGTGATGGTGTTGAAGGACGATCCATAAAGATAT
>JBAXMY010000121.1:0-2234 GCA_037134055.1 archaeon | reverse complement strand
AAAGAGATTCTTAAGAGGATTTTTTGATACGGATGGAAGCATTTCTTGTCAAAGAAATTATTCAATAAAGAATAACAAGTATCATACTCAAATTAGAATTTACTTAGTTTGTATTTCAAAAAATCTCATAACTGAAATAGCTAAAATATTAGAGGACCTGGGCTTCAAGTATATCTGGATAGAAAAAGAGCCAAAATCAAAAGATGGATTTAATAGAAGTAAAGCGTATGGAGTTAAGATTTGTGGGGGAATTCAAGTCAGCAAATGGTTTAAGGAGATAGGTTCAACCAGTGCCAAGCATGTTACAAAGTATAATCTATGGAAAAAATTTGGTTTTTGTCCGCCATATACGACTCTAGAAGACAGAAAGAAAATGCTTAAAAACCAACTCCCACCATACTATTATTACCGCGAGTGTACCAAAGTGGTCTAATGGACGTCGTTAAGGCCGACGTGGCTTAGTGCCTTCCTAGGTTCGAATCCTAGCACTCGCATTAAGTAATATTTATATACAACCACGAATTAAATAAAATATGGAAACTCTTACTTTCAAAGAACTTATCAAAATTCGTGATGCGGGAGCTGGGGCTTGGCCAACTACCTATTATCCTCGTGATGCAGCAGTCTATGCTCAAGGTTCTCATCCGTTCTGGGAATCAATTGACAAAGCATTGCCTGCAGGTTTACCAGTAAATACAACAAATCCAACACTATTTGTTATTGGATATGGCAGCAGTCGTTTTCTTAACGGGAATTCTGGATGGAGAAATCATTTAGCCAGATGGACAAAAGACAATCAAGCGAAAGTTTTGTATCTGCCGTTAGACTTTGACGAAGCAGCAAAAGATACAATTATTGGAATAGCACATGAATGTGGCGATGCCCTCCAATTCTGCAGGTTCAAGAAAAAATCCTCAGCATACACCAGAAGTTTAGAAGAAAGTTGGAAAGATAATCATTTTATTTTTTCTCAAGATCCAAGATTCATGTGGCAGGAAGGAAGAGCACCAAGACCAAACAAACCTCACGATCTTTCTGCATTCTTCAACAAGGACGCTTGCTTTAATGGTCCGGACTGGGACATTTACAATATGCACATCAAGGGACTGCAAGCCCATCTAACACCCTTCGTTGTGAAATAATTCTAACTAAATGATTCAACCAGAAAAACCAAAAAAGAGCGACGCAAAAGAAATTTCCAAACTTTTGAAAAAAGATAAAATTCATTTGCTTCCAAGAACTGAAAAGGAGATTGCAAAAAACATAAAGAACTTTCTCGTAATCAGGAGCGAAGGCAAGATAGTTGCCTGCGCATCATTCGAAAATTATGCGAGAAAGATTGCGGAAATTCGTTCTCTCATGGTTCTTCCAGAATATCGAGGTAACGGATATAGTAAACTTCTCATTAAATCCTTGCTAGAACGAGCAAAAAAAGGACAGGAAGTGTTCGTCGTTACCTCAAAGGCAGATTATTTCAAGAAACTTGGCTTTGCCACAGTAATGGGTGAAAAGCAATTCCTATTTTTGACGAAATAATAACCTTTAAATCCTCCATCAATCTATTAGTCCTAGGTGATAAAATGCAACACTTTCCCATAACTGAAAAACTACATACCGATATTTTGGAAGAGAAATATGGTCCAATTCATTCTACAGTCATAAAGCATAACGATAAGATAAGAGAAGCTTTGCTTGCAGATGATAAAAATATTGCTAGAACATATGCCTTAACCTTTCTCTCAAGCAAGATGCCCAAGGAATTCAAAAAAATAAACTCAGAAATAAAGAAAGGCAAGCCCATAGGTAAAGTATTCAGAGAGCATGGATATATAATTAGAAAAAATGTCCTAGACGTATTCATAATTGCCCTGCCAGGATGGCTCAGAAAAGAATTTGCCACAGAAGAAAGATTTGCCAAAGCAAGACTCTCCGAGTTCTATGCAAAAAAAGAGCACGCTTCCGCTCAGATATACGGCATAGTCACAGAAGTTTATACCCCAGACTTTAGAAAACCAGTTGTCAACGAAGTAGATAAGGCACAGACAAGTGTAGCCACGCAATTTCTAGAAAAGGAAGGTTTTTCCAAAGACGATATCTGGCAAAGAATAGGAAATGAAAATAATTATGATGACGTTTTGGCAAGGTTTACAGAAGCCAAGGAACTTTCATACTCTTTCCTAGTTTCTCTAAAGCAAAAGGTAGAAAAAGAAATAAAAGCAGCTAGATAACTATTC
>JBAXMY010000120.1:0-2271 GCA_037134055.1 archaeon | reverse complement strand
GTGCTTGCACCCTTGTTAGCAAGAGCCAACTGTCGTGTGTTCTTTATGGTTGCCTGTTTGACCGTTGCCATAATTTTTTTTGGATTATAGTAGCGACCTCATCAGGATAGAAGTTCAATAGCCTTTTCTTCTGACATGCCAGTGGCGACGAGCTCTTTAATAGAACTACTCATCTCTGGAGAACGGTCCGTTTTTGCAATAGTTCCGCCTGGAAATTGCATAGCATTGACCTTTTCTTGAACATTCGCACCCTTCAGGACTCTCTCCTGAATAGTTTCCGATGGCTTAAACATACTTTCACGAGCTAGTTCCAAGACCGTCATCAACTCTTTACCACTCTTGTTTTGCCAATTGTAGTTCGAATCGACGAAATCAAAGAATACCTCTCTCGTATCTGCATCTTTAAGTTCAGCGTGTCTATCAACGAATTTGTCCAAAGTGCTCTTAACCTCCCCGGCTTGGCGTTCTTTTCGGATTATCTCTTCGATATCCTCTTTAGTCGCACCCCCGAGTTGCCTAAGACGTTCCTTGTCAGCTTTCAAAGTTTCATCTTCTACTTCTACCTTCTTTTCGGTCTCTACTCCACGATTAAGTGGGTTGTTAAGTTTATCTACATTACTGATTCGCCCTACTTCATTTCGAGTTTTATCAATTTGTGCAGATATTTGTTGACGTTGTTCAGGAGTTTTAGCTGCTTTTCTCTTATTCACCAAATCTAAAAGTTCAATTCGCTTCTCATAGGCTTCATCTGACTCAAATTTTGCTTTTGGACCGGGAAGTTTGAAATCATACTTAACTTCTTTCTCAACTTCAACTTGAGGCTTACTGGTATCCTCTGCCTTTTGTTCCTCTTTTTCAGGTTCTTCAGGCTTAACTTCCTCTTTTTTAGAGGGAAGTTCTGTCCCAGCTTTAAGTGAGTTGATTGATTCCTGCAAACTTTTATCAAGTTCGGCATCCTCATTCACCTCGACTTTTACTTCTTCTTTTGTATTTTCCATATTTATCCTACCCGTATCGTGGGTTAGTTCCCGATGGTTACTGTTTTAATTATATAATGCGATTTGATAAAGTGCAAACTATCTATCGGAGAACTTACAGAATGGTAGTATCCTCTTTAGTTTCATCTTTAATGTATCCAGATTTACTGAACCTTCGTTCAAGAATGATAGGGCATGTTTCTGGAAATCCCCTGCCATTGAATTGTTATAATCACCAATAGTAGTTGAATACTTAATAGGGACTACAATAATATAGACCTCTTTATCTAAGACTTTGTAAAACAAGAAATTATCTTCAGGTTTGAATACCTTGTTGAAAACCGATAACAAATCTTCTCTATCCACAGGTTTACCGCAGTCTTTTTCAAAACCGGATGGTGCTTCGCCACCAAAGAAGTAATTAGCTTCTGGGACTTCTTTACCAGAACTATCCTTTAAAATCTGCTTCTTTTTAATAACTTTCTCCTTCTTAACAATAACTGGTTCTTTTTTTATATCTTCCATTTTTTTATCCTACCCGTATCGTGGGTTAGTTCCCGATGGTTATATTTTAATATTACTAAATTTACCGTGATATTTTTGACAAGCCCCACAGTAGGCATCGTAGGCTTTTAATTTAGAAGTGTAATCGCCTAAATGTATTAACACCCCATCGACTCTAATTTGGGTTAACTTTATTCTTTTCATTTAAGTTCAAGTTCTTGAAACTCTTGTAGAATATATTTAAAAACTTCTCCTGTTCTGGTTTCAACTTCTTTTTGACTTCTTCAATATACTCTCTAGTTAGTGACAACGCTGGTGCACCCATGTTTATCTTGGCTATACCATATACCTGTTCTATTATAGCAAATTCCAAAGGAAGTGGGTGAGTATAATTTATATTAATCTTGTCACCCTTTTTCATGTCCTTATCTAATACACACTGAAGTTGCCTACCGACCTCGACAACATTTATCCTCTCGGAATCTACGAACGTAGCCTCTAGGACATCCGAGTTTACTCCACCAATAAGCATAGAAGAAAGTTCATCGGCACTAATGGTAAATTCGTCACCACTCTTGCGAGTGATAAACTTCATTAGTTTCTTCTCTTTAGCTTCTGGAGAGTATCCAATCTGAACTGTATAATCTTTTTTACTTATTTGAGCTGGTTTCATTTTGGTTCAAGTAAACTACCTTTTCTAATATCCTCCAGATAATCGACCATTGTGCGGAGCATGGTGCTCTGCGTATCTAAAGTAATAGTATTTACGATTGTCTTCCATTCACTCTTA
>JBAXMY010000119.1:0-2294 GCA_037134055.1 archaeon | reverse complement strand
TTATTGGTCTCTTCGTTAAAAAAGACACCCCACGTAGTTAACGAATTATAATCGGCTCTATTATTAGCTTCTTGTGCAGCATCAAGAGACATGATTGTAAACTCACAACTTGGTGGCACTTCGTCCTCCCATATCTTCCACCACTCACGTTTTATTAATGCACCTTCTTCTGAGACTGGGTTCTGTAAGTATTGAGCATTCCAGTATCGTACATCTAGTGCTGCTTTCTTTGCCTGTAATTCTTCAAGTGGCCAAAACTCAGGCCAAAGTGAAGCTTCGTTACCTTCTTTGTCTTCAATAATCGCTGGAAATTCAACGACTTCCCAATCGTCAACGCCGTCTTGCTTTATCATTTGGTTAACTATTTGGCCGGTCAAGTCTAGCTTAGACCACCTAGTCATTACTACAATAATCGCACCGCCAGGCATAAGACGTTGTATTGGACCAGACTGAAACCACTCCCAAGCAGGCAGAAAAACATCCGATCTTCCCAACTTGGCGTCTTGCTCGGAATGTGGATCATCAATGATAAACAAATCAGCCCCACGACCAGCGAGGGCACCACCAACACCAATAGCAAAGTATTCTCCATTAAAGTTTGTTCCCCATCTTGACGCAGACTTACTATCAGCCTGTAGTTCTACTTGAGGAAATATATCTTTGTAAGCGTCACTACCCACCAAGTTACGAACACGACGACCGAAGTTAACAGCCAAGTCAGCAGTGTGAGACGCCATAATAACCTTCTTATGAGGATATTTTCCCAAGAACCAAGCAGGAGCCAGATATGATATAAGCTCAGACTTCCCGTGTCGTGGCGCAATGTTAACAATAACTCTTTTCTTTTTGCCAGCGGCAATGTCTTCAAATATCTGCGCAAGTTTTCTATGATGTGCTCCTACCATGTAGCCCGGGTAGACGTGCGCAATGAAATCTAAAAAGTTATCCTTGCCGTGTTTCTGTACCCAGTCTTTTTTAAATATTCTTATCTTCTTTAGTGTACTACGCTTCAGCTCCGGCGTCATAGTCGGAACCGCTTTCATTAACTCTGCCACCATCGCGGGAGTTAACTTCTCTTCCTTAGTCTCCTGTTGTACTTCCATCTACCGCTTCTTGTACAATATCGTCAAATGATTTTTCTTTTATCTCTTCTACCACAGGTTCTTCAACGAGTTCCGCATCTATGGTTTGAGGATCTGCTTTTATCATCCCTTGAGATTTAAATTCATTCAATAGTTTAATCAGTTCTTTCTCAACTTCATCAATACTCTCAACCTTATGCAGGACTTCTGTCTTTTTCTTGAATGCATCAACCCCGTCTACTTCTCCGATTGAACGAAGTGCTGCGATTTGTTCCTTGGGGTTATCCGTGTTCTCAACCACATTAACTAATTTATTTACCACATACAACTTCAAATCTGCTAGGTCTTTTACGATCATGTGGTTCATTGAACCTACCATACCTGCTAAAAACGTAATAGTTTCATTAGGATAGATCTCAATATCCTGCTTTTTCTCTGGGTTCTTTACCATATCTGTCGCAATTTGGGTAGCATCATGTATATTTTTTGCATCTGGCGCAATTTCTTCGCCAGTTAAGTCACTAAGTTCTTTAATAGTTTGCGCCCTGACCATAACTTCCCTTTCATTGGACATATCAGATAACGCTTCGTGGGAATTTCGGGGTAATGGAACGTTTTCTTCTATGTATGGAATTATAACCACATCGGAAGGTGAGCCATGTTCTTGATTGTCAAGGATATTCTGTTGATTCATGTGTCGCTGTATACACCTTTTGAAATTATTTGCAGCTTTATTGTTGATTGTAACATAGTTTTTATTAAAACAAGGTAAAATAACTGTATGAAAGACTTACTTTTAATTACTATTGCTGGGGTTTTACTTTGGTGGATTCATTCTGCTGAGGCTAACCTTGTTTTTACTAATAATACTGCGTGGTATTTCTTTCAGGTCTTTTCATTTTGAGTAAAACTACGTTAACTAGAAAGAACTTAGAGATACTATATAACATGGCATGTCAAATGGCACCTTTTAATACCTTGCCTATGCCTAAATCTCACAAAGTCAAGTTCAAAGTTATAAAGAACCCTGATATCTATGGTTGTTTTGACGAAGAAGAGATGGAGATTCAAATAAGTTCTAACGCCTGCGGTCACTTCACTACTATATTTCAAACTTTACTTCACGAGATGGTTCACCTAGCTCTCTATGTTCGCGGCGATAATGACTTCCATGAGCACGGTTCTAAATTTCTACGTATTAAAGCAGTCTAC
>JBAXMY010000118.1:0-2440 GCA_037134055.1 archaeon | reverse complement strand
AGATTCCATTTCTGCTTTTTTGAGGCAGTATGAGTTTCCTGAAGACTGGATTAGAGGATATGATTCGTTGACTGGTGTTTGAAATAGACAAACTTAAATAACTTGGTTCTTTTTGTCTTATATGAAAGACTTTACAAAAGAGATATGGGCCTACGCATTGAAGAATGCACTCGATTTTAGAAAAACGGATGCTGGGAAGATTTTGCCAAAATTGTTTCAGCATGGCTTGGACAAGAAAGATATAAAGGAGATAATGCCCAAATTACAGGAAATCGTTTCTTCCGTAAATAAGATGAAGGACTTGCAAAGAAAAGAAGCATTTGTCCAGTACGCTGAGCTAATTCCAGAACATGAGGAACGTGAAGGATTGCCAGAACTTGAGGGCGCCGTGGAAGGCAAGGTTGTAACAAGACTTGCTCCAGAACCTAGCAAGTATAATCATATAGGGCATGCACTTGTTTTTATGATACAATTTCTTTATGCTAAAAAATATGGGGGTAAGTGTGTGTTAAGGTTTGATGATACAAATCCTGAGAAGTCCACCAAGGAATATTATGATTCTATGATTGAAGACTTGACCTGGCTTGGAATAAAATGGAATAGACAGTATCTAGCTTCCGATGGAATGAAGAGTTACTATTCCCATGCTGAGAAATTGATTAAATCTGGACATGCATTCGTTTGTTCATGTCCTCAGGAAAAGATGAAAGATCTTCGTGAAAAAATGAAGGAATGTGAATGTAGAAGCATTAAGCCTGCAGATAATATGAAGGTTTGGAAGGAAATGCTTGCTAAGAAGTATGGAGATGGGGAAAAGACGCTCAGGTTGAAGGGAGATATGAAATCTAATAATGGTGTAATGAGAGATCCAGTTATATTTAGGATAACATATGCTCCGCATTTCGCACAGGGGGAGAGATATTGTGTCTGGCCAATGTATGATTTCCAAAATCCTGTGGCCGATGCACTGGACGGAGTAACAAATGTAATAAGAAGTAATGAGTTCACACTCCGAGCGGAATTGCATGAGTACATTCTTAAGTTGCTTGGACTAAAGATGCCCATAGTCCGGGAAATTGGTAGATATCAGATTACTGGAGCTGAGACACAAGGTAGAGTTATTCGTGAGATGATAGAATCTGGCAAGGTGAGGGGATGGGATGATCCAAGACTGGTTACCGTTAAGGCATTGCGAAGACGAGGATTCGTCCCCGAGATGTTCAGAGAATTGGCTCAAACTGTAGGATTATCCAAGGCCGGTGGGCATATTGATCCTGCCGTTCTAGCTGCAACGAATAGGAAGGTCATAGATTCTGTTGCTGAAAGGTTCTATTTCGTGGAGAATCCTGTTAAATTAGATATACAAAATCCTCCAAATATCCGGGAAGTAGGCATTCCAGTACACCCAGATAGGAAAGAGCTTAGAAAAATGAAGGTCTCAGATGATATATTTATTTCTAAGAAAGATTATGAAGAACTGAAGGGAAAGGAAGCAAGGCTTTTGCATCTTTACAACATTAAAATTCCTGCAAAGGGTAAGAAGGCTGATTTTGTATCAATTGAGAATAAAGATATTCCAAAGATACAGTGGGTTTCTTTTGGTACTGAAATAAAAATTCTCATGCCCGAAGGTAAGTGGACAAGTGGAATTGCCGACGAGAACATAGGTGATTTAAAAGTCGGAGAAATAATCCAATTCGAAAGGTTTGGCTTCGTCAGGCTAGATGAAATAAAAGAAGGGCATTACAAATTCTGGTTTGCCCATAGATAAATATTTTTGTTGACGCTGGTGTTATCTAAAAATTCTGTTTTTCCGACGGGAAAGCAATCGTCGGAGAAAAGTGAAATTCAGCGAAAGGTTTATAAATAACTATTTATTGTATAATTCATGAGTAATAAAAAGGGGTTAAGTGACGTTATTACAACAGTACTTATCATATTATTAGTTCTAGCTGCAGTTGCATTGATTTGGGGTTTCATAAGAACACCAATTGAAAGCAGTGGAAAGCAAATTGAATCCACTGGAGAATGTTTTAAGGTTGAATTGACTCCAAAGTCATGTGTTGTGAATGCTACCAACCCTAATAGTCAGAATGCGACAATTACAGTTCAATGGACTGGTGGAGATGCAGTGGCTGTTCAGAGTCTTGTTCTTCTTGCAACTGATAAGAATGGAAAGGTTGCTACTATTCCAGCTGCAAGTCCAGCATTCTTGGGTACAACTTCTGCAACAGTAAACATAACTGGTTTGGCTGATAATACTACAATACAGGCAAGTGCTGCTGCAGTGATAAAGACAAAATCAGGTAATATTGCTACTTGCACAGCTTCATTGGCCAAGGTTGGTTGCGCTTAAATATAAAAATGACAAATAAAAAAGGACTTAGTGACGTTATTACAACAGTACTTATCATATTATTAGTTCTAGCTGCAGTTGCAT
>JBAXMY010000117.1:0-2453 GCA_037134055.1 archaeon | reverse complement strand
AAAGGATGAGGAAGCCATATGGTTCTTTGCTAGACCAATAGATATGAAACTTAAAAGTAAATATTCTGCTGAGAAATATAAAAATCCTGAAAGGTTACTCGGACCAACACTTGGCGAGCTGATGGAAAAGGATAAGGACAAGAAATATTGGTTGAGTGGAATGTTTGAAAATCCTGAATTTCTTAATTTTAGAATGGCTTCAATCCTTGGTGCCCAAATGGTCTATTCTGCCGTGGGAAGTGGATGGAGAGTTTCCGATGGAGGATGGGAAAGCCTTCAGGATGGAAGGTTGGACAATTACTTTAAACTAAGAAGAATAGCCTGGGGAGAAGCCTGCGAGATGGACATAGAGCATGCAAAGAAGGAAGGAATATATGATGGAAATTATAAATGTGCAATGTGGCAAAATATATTACCTTTATATGATTTGGATAAAAAGAGAAAGAAGGGTGCAATATTCTTTGCTGCCACAATAGATTCATCTGGAAAGGTGGTAAATGGGAAGGGAGAAGGCACTATGATGTATGTACCCTATGTAGGAATTGATTTGGAAGATTCTGGAGGGGATTTTGCATACCCTCGAATAACAAGCAAAGAAGACTATGTTGATTTCAAGGAACACTTGGAAATGATATTTGATTCTGGCAGTAAAGATTCAAAACAATAAATCTGAAAAAGAAAAAATAAAGGCTTAAATATTCTAAAAAACTAGGATAAACATGACCTTAAGTCAAGTAAAAAGAAGGATGGCAACAATTGTTCTGGCATTGGTATTGATTGTTGTATTTGCATATGTTGCTTTGAAATTCTACCATGGTGAGATTAAATTTGAAGAGAGAAGTAGTACTCCTCTTAACGAATCTGATTTCTGTCTATCGGATGCAGATTGCATGCCTTCGCCCTGCTGTCATCCGACAAGTTGTGTTCCAAAATATCGAGCTCACGATTGCCGAGGAGTTTTCTGCAGTGATGTGTGTGAGGCAGGTACGTTGGATTGTGGGCAAGGATCATGCTTGTGTGTGAATAATGCTTGCAAAACCATAATTAATTCTAAAACTCCTACAAAGAGAGTTCAATGAATATGAAGAAAAGGATATTTTCTGTTTTTTTATTAATTCTAATTGTTTCTCTTGTCTTTTTAACATTCTTCGTTTCTGCCGATGATGAAAGAGTAATTGTGAAATTCAAGGGCTCGGGGCAGACGCTGGAGAATAACAAGGCGCCACTGGAGGGAGAAATTAAAGTTGACTTGGGAAACGTTGTGTCCATGGACCTAAACGAAAGTGAAATACGTACCCTGAATGAATCTGGCAAGGTGGAGTTCATTACAAAAACAAAATTTGAACTAATGTTGCAGCACAGCGTTCCTTTGATAAATGGGAGTGTTGTGCAGAGCAGGCAGTACAATGGGATTAATCTAACTGGAAAGGGGCAGACTGTTTGCATTATTGATTCAGGGATTGATTACTCTAACCCTACCCTTGGAGGATGCTATGGCAATAATAATCCTGCTTCCAGTTGCAAGGTTCTTGGAGGATATGATTTTTATAACACTGATAGTGATCCAATGGATGATTATGGACATGGTACTCACGTTGCTGGAATAATTGCTGCCAGTGGAGGAATAACTGGGGTCGCTCCAGAAGCTAAATTGATAGCCATAAAGGCATGTAATAATCGAAACGGTTGTGATGATGCGGCAGTAGCTGAGGGAATAAGATGGTGTATTCAGAATGCCACCATCTTTAACATAACTGTAATAAGTATGAGTCTTGGGAGTGTAAGTGCCTACACCAGTAATTGTGATTTTCAGGATGATGTGGTTGGCATGACTATTGCAGTCAATAATGCCACCCTTCATAATATTTCAGTAATTGCGGCTACTGGAAATCAAGGTTATGCAAATGCAATTAGCCAACCTGCTTGCTTAAGCAATGTTACGCCCGTAACTGCCTCAACTAACGCGGATGATGAAATATCGGGCTATGCAAACGTTGCTAGTTTTGTTTTGCTTGCTGCACCGGGAGATAGCATTAACTCCACCTGCATTTCATCTGATTCTGCTACCGGGTACTGTGTAAAAAGTGGAACGAGCATGGCTACTCCACATGTTTCCGGCGCGTTTGTCCTGCTGAAGCAATATCTTTCTTTGACAAATAGGTTTAGAACTGGAAAGCAAATTGAAAGCATTCTTAATTTAACTGGAAAGTTGATATATGAGCCTGTATCGAATAAGAATTATTCTAGAATTAATGTTCTTGCTGCCATTGAATCTCTTTCTCCAAGAGTGGCTTTGATTTCTCCTGGCAATTATAGTCATGTCATATTAAATCAAAGTTATCTATGTAATGTCAGTTCACTCACTTCGCTAAAGAATCTTACATTTTTGTTCTATAACTCTTCGGGACAGGAGTCAAATAGAAGCATTCCCATTAGCGGGACTAGTAATTCTT
>JBAXMY010000116.1:0-2576 GCA_037134055.1 archaeon | reverse complement strand
CAGACACGCTTCTCCTTACTCTTAAATCTCTTTTCAAACAAACTATCCTACCTGACGAGATACTTGTGATAGATGATAGCACAGATAACAAAACTGAAGAGCTCTTGCACGGTTTAAAAAAGAGGAGCAAAACAAACATTATATATCTAAAGAAGAATCCTAAGAAAAGGGGCACAACATTTTCAAGAAATCTCGGAATCGATAAATCTCTAGGAGAATATCTCTTCTTTCTAGATGACGATATCACTGTCTACAAAGACTATATTGAATCTTCTCTAGACTTCTTCAAGAAACACGAAGATGCAAATGGCATACAATGGTATGCATACAGCGATCATGACTCAAGATATGACCTCGGAAAGATTAAGAATTTATTTATGCATCTCTTCTACCTCGGTTACTATTCAGAAAATAAATCGATCGTTCTGCCCTCCATGGCCACCGTTGTTCCCCACCCTCTAACTAGAGATATAAAAACAGAATATGTTGGTGCAGGTACATCAGTGTTTAGAAAAAGCTGTCTCAATGGGATAAGATTTGACGAAAAGCTTACGGGCTATGCTCTGCAAGAAGACCTGGATTTTTCTTACCGAATCCATAAAAAATTTGGAGGTCTTTATTTGTTAAAGGAAAGAAAACTTCATCACGCATATTCTCTCACGGGAAGAATGCACTTAAAAAAGATAACTTACACAAAGTTTGTTTATCTGGGGTATATATTTAAAAAAAATATAAAACAAAGTCCAAAAAATCTTCTTATTTTTTGGTGGAGTATGTTTGGGAGACTAGTAATGAGAATACCAAACTTAATTCTAAGACCTTCCAAATTAATGTTAAGAGAAGGAATATATACCTACCAGGCAATACCATCCATGGCTTTGCATTTTCGCAATCTTGAGAAAAATCCAAACTACTTCAAGGAAGAAATGTAAGTTTTACCAAGCTGATTGGAAATAAATTTCCAGTCATACTCTTTTGCTTTTGTCGCGCCTCGCTTACCAATTGCCCCTGCCTTTTTTTTGTCCTCAACAAGCTCTATCACCCTGAGGGCGATATCTTCGCTGTTCTTACTCTTCACAAAAGAAACATCTCCCTCTTCTACTACAGATTTTATCGCATCAATGTCTGAAACTACCACCGGTCTGCCAGAGGCCATAGCCTCAAATAGAGTGAGCGGCAAGCCTTCCCAAAGACTAGGCAAAACAATGCAATAAGCCGACTTCAAACTTCTAGCAATCTTATTTCTATCCGAAATGAATCCTTTCCAATCTATTTTCTCATTCTTGAACTTGTGTTTAAGTTCTTGAGCATACATTCCAGAGTCGTTGCCTATTATCTCCAGTTTAAAATCTGGTTTTTTTCTAGCAATGGTTTTAAATGCTTCAAGAAGATACTTGATTCCTTTTTGTTCATGTATTCTACCAATGAAGGTAATCTTTCTTTCAATGGGCACAGAAACTCTAGAGTATGTGCTAGTATCGACTCCATTTGGAATATATGTTACTCTCTTAAAAAACTTATTAAGTTTACCCTGATCTTCCTTGCTAACAGCGATTAATCCATCCGCTAACATCAGAGGAGATTTAAAAAATATCCATAGAAATTTTTTTTCATAGAATTTGAAACCTTTAATGCCATGAACAGTTACCAAAACTCGGTATCGCATTTTTAAGAGAGGCACTAAAAAGTAAAGAAGGTTCTCATGTATGTGAACCAAATCAAATTCTTTTCTAGGCTTCAAGACTAGATATATCGAATAAATAAAAGCAGAAATAAAAAAAGAAAGACTTCGAATGAATGAACTTGTATTGAGGACTGGAATCTCAATTTTTTTCCTACAATCTGAGCCACTCTGCGTTAGGACGGTCACGTCTTTGAGTCTAGAACTAATTTCATATATATGCCTCTCACTTCCACCTTCAAGTGGAGGCGTCAAACCCATCATCAAGATCTTCATTTCTTTGTATACGCTCCCTTCATAAATCTTACTCTTTTTAAAATTCTTCTAAATAATTTATATTTCCAATTTGTGGCATATATTGGCTGTAGCACAACTTTTCCACCAAATCTTTCCTTGAATTTATTAATACTATGTGTTTTTTCTCCTTCTTTTGCTTCTCTGTCAAACCCTCCCAAATCAAAATAGTTAAGCCCTCTCTTTTTTGAGTAGCTAATAAGAGACCAATAGAGAAAAGGCATTGCCTGTAACTTTAATCCAGATTCTGAAGCAGAAGTTAAATCAAGAATCGAATAATTATTATGTTCATCAACAAGGATTAATCCACCAGCAACGATTTTTGCATCTTTTTTTATGACAAATAATTTTCCAATATCACTAATTGCAACCCTTTTTACAAAATCTTTAGATTCGGGAGTAAATCTGCCAGTATTTGCCGTTTCTTCATACAATTTATAAAATTCGTCAATCTCTTCCGCCTTTGCAACTGAAGCCTTTAAACCATTTCTTTCAGCATAACCAACTCCCCATCGAATTGATCCTTTGTCTAACTCTTTCCATAATTCTTCTTCACTCTTCGTCAAATCTATGAGCATAGTGTAATTATCCACCTTAGCAT
>JBAXMY010000115.1:0-2647 GCA_037134055.1 archaeon | reverse complement strand
ACTTAGGGACTCAAGAAATTTTCAACGGTTCCATCGACGATGTAATGATATTCAACAGAAGCCTGACTGCAGGTGAGATTGCGAGCATATACAATGCGACTGCGCTTACTCACAATTCAATTAATTTGAGTGATGGAAATCATACGCTGACTGCCTATGCACAGGACTTGGCTGGAAATGTGAATGCGACAACTGTTAATTTTGTTGTGGATACCACAAATCCTAATGGAACACTGAATACGCCTGCAGATAATTATTATTCTGCTAATCCTACTGTCAATGTGACTGCAAACTTGTCTGATAATCTGGGAATAAAGAATGCGACCATATATGTTTACAATTCTTCTGGATTGTTTAATGTTACCGTGCTGAACTTTATTCCTGGAACGGTGACTACTGTTGTTGGCTTCGTCAATACATTTGTTGATGGGGTGTATACTTGGTTTGCACAATTGTGGGATTGGTCTGGGAATACATTTACGACTGGAAATCGCACTCTGGTGATTGATACGGTTATGCCCGTGCCTTCGTTTGTTGAACCTACTCCAGCTAATGATAGTGGAAGAAGCCGTGCATTTATGGCAAATGTAAGTGTGAGTGAACTGAATCTTGGAAATGTAAGTTGGGTGTGGTCTGGCGTTGTGAATGTGTTCAATGCTTCTGGAACTAAACTGTCTGGAGCTAGTTCTGTGAATGTGGCTGAAATTTATAATACATCCATGAGTGATTGGATAGTTGTATTCAACCAATCTGGAATGGTTGCTGGAAATACTTACAATTATTATGTCAACGTTACGGACATGGCAGGAAATTCAAATTGGACTGAGACTCGTACTATCAAGGGGAATAGTGCTCCTACATTTGACTTTGGATTAACGTATACTCCTAATTTAACAGATTACACTGACCCATTTGTAAATATCACTGTTTATGTAAATGTGTCTGATAGTGATCCTAACTTGGACTCTGCTGTGTTACAGTGGAAAAATTCGAGTTCTCAGTATGGACTTAATAATATTACCATGACAAATATGACTTCATATGGATATTATACATACTTCAATGCCACATTTAATCTTTCGAGTTATGAAGATGATATTACCTTCAGAATAGTTGCGAATGACACTCCTGGTGCTATTAGCTACTCCTCGAATTATACAATCCAGAGCTTCTGGGATTGTACCTGGAGAGTATCGCCATCTGCACTTGAAGAGGTTGTTGGATTCTATGAAGATAAGTTCATAGGAAATCTAACTTTGATTAATACGGGAGATGAAGCATATGCTAGAAATAACTGTTCCATTGAATTTACACTTGGGTGGAAAGATTTCAGTACCGATTATATTGTAATGACTAGTAATCCAGATAACTGGCAATCGAGCAACACATATTTCCAGTTCCCATTGATAAATAGAAAAACTACTGTGGGTGCTGCTTCAAATATAACTATTTCTGTAAATGCATCATTCCCATCTACCAATGAGCCATTCACAGAAAATCCTTCAGTAACAATACTTTCTTCTATAAATGATAGTATAACTGGGAATAGAACTGCTAGCGTTCTTGCCACGATGATTGTTGCACCTCCAAATCCTTTGCTTTATCAGAAGATTGAAAGCTATCCTACAACCTATATTCCTCTTACTTCAGGGAACTTCTCTTTAGAAGCGTTTGTAAGGAACCTAGGTTATGACTCTACTAATGATTTGAATACCACTGCATACAATGTTAGCTTTAGCTGGACATTACCTTCAGATTTAAGTTCACGCGTCTTTGAAGGAAATGAATCTAATTTCTATGAATTATTGAATACTTCATCAAAACAGTATGGCAATCTTAATATCTCTCTTAATCCTGAAAATCTTGCCTCAATGTCTAAGGGAAAGCTAAATGTTACAATTAATTCCTATGGCTATAGAAATGCGTCTGATAACTCCACACTCATTCAAAATTCTGGTGGATTGACAATACTGAATGAAACAGTTTCCATTGAATTCATATGTCATGATGTTTCTGATTCGGTATGTGTATCTGCCTGCGGTGTTGGTGTAGATCCTGACTGTAAGGTTTCTGAAAGTTCTAGCTCTTCAAGTTCTGGAGGTGGAGGAGGACCAAGTTCTGGAGGTGGAGGAGTTGCAACTCGTGCAGACTATGAATTCGTGCGTGGAAAACAGAATTCAATTGAGATTCCATTCAAGAACAGAGATGCGAATCAAACCATGAGAAATGTTAAGTTCTCCGTTTCGGGAGATTTGGCAAAATACATTTCCATTTCTCCAACTGAAGTTGTCAGTCTTGCACCTGGAGAGGAAGTTAGGATTGTTTTGACAATAACTTCTCCTTCATATTTGAGAATTGGATTGCAGGAAATTACACTTGGAATATCTGGAAATCTTGGACAGGATAAGTATACGGAAAATAGGAAGATTGTCCTTCAGGTTACTGATATTAGCAAGGCCGATGTGCTAGTGCAATTAAATGGAATATACTCATTGATTGATGGACTTCAGGCACAGGGAATTAATGCAAGCACATTGCAGGCATTACTTCCAGGATTGAATGTTTCATTCACTGCCCTCAAGTTTGACGTATTGCAGACGGACCTGAATGCACTTCAAAAGAAAGCTGAAGCTGCCCTTCAGGCAAA
>JBAXMY010000114.1:0-2650 GCA_037134055.1 archaeon | reverse complement strand
GGTGCCGCTCAAATGGACGGTGCTATTTTAGTCGTTGCTGCAACTGACGGTGCTATGCCCCAAACTCGAGAACACGTATTGCTTGCAAAACAAGTTGGTGTTCCTCGAATTATCGTTTTCCTAAACAAATGCGATATGGTAGATGACAAGGATATGATTGATATGGTTGAAGAAGAAATCCGAGAACTTCTAACCAAACAAGGTTTTGATGGTGCAAATGCTCCAGTTATTCGAGGCTCAGCCTTGAAAGGACTAGAAGCTACATCACTTGATGATCCATGGGCACAAAAGATTCTTGAATTGACCAATGCTCTTGATACCTATATTCCAGTACCAGAAAGAGACGTTACCAAGCCATTCCTTATGCCAGTTGAAGATATATTCTCAATCGAAGGCCGTGGAACAGTTGTTACCGGTAAAATCGAAAGAGGGGTTGTAAAAGTAGGAGAAGAAGTTGAAATCGTTGGAATCAAAGCTACCCAAAAATCAGTTGTTACTGGTATTGAAATGTTTAACAAGAACCTTCAAGAGGGTATGGCTGGAGACAACGCAGGAATCTTGCTCCGAGGTCTAAAGAAAGAAGACATTACTCGAGGACAAGTTCTATGTAAACCAGGAACAACTACTCCACATGATAATTTTACTTGTGAAATTTACGTTTTGAAAAAAGAAGAAGGTGGACGTCATACTCCATTCTTTAAAGGTTACAAGCCCCAATTCTATATTCGTACTACGGATGTTACAGGAGATGTTACTCTTGCTGATGGAGTAGAAATGGTTATGCCTGGAGATACAGCAAAACTTACTGTAAAACTCGTTACTCCAGTTGCGCTAGAAGAATCACAGAAGTTTGCTATTCGAGAAGGAGGAAAGACCGTAGGTGCCGGAGTTGTTACAAAAATCATTGCTTAATTATATAAAAGGACGGTCCTTAAGAAGTTTTCCCAAGGACCGTCCTTAACAAAATTCATGACAACAGAACCAGAAGTAAAAATAAAAAAGACAAAAGCTGTTTCGAAACCGAAAGTATCTTCAAAAACCTTAAAAGATAAGGAGAAAAAAGAAGATGGCAATGTAATACTTCGTATTAGGGTTCGTGCTTATGAGAATAAAATCTTAGATGCGTCAGTAAAGCAAATTATGGATACAGCAATGCGTTATGATGCCACTATCGTTGGCCCTGTTCCGCTTCCTACTGAAATAAAAAAATATACAGTAAATCGAGCATCTTTTATTTATAAAAATACAAGAGAACAATTTGAAATTCGAGTGCACAAAAGACTGATTGATATTATTAATCCTAGCGCTAAGACGATTGAAGCACTTACAAATTTATCTCTTCCTTCCGGAGTTGATATTGATGTAAAGATGCTCTAAATAAAATAGAAAGTTATAAAGTTAAAAAATAAAACAATGAAATTTATTCTTGGTAAAAAAGAAAACATGACAGAATACTTCTCTCCAGATGGAGTAGTTGTTCCAGTTACGATTATTTCTGCAGGTCCTATCACAGTGACTCGTGTATTTGAAAAAGGGAAAGATGGCTATAATGCAATTCAAGTTGGATATGGAATTCAAAAGAAACAAAGAATAAATCAAGCAGAAATTGGTCAAATGAAAGGAGGTTTTTATGAAACTCTTAAAGAATTTCGATTAAAACCAATAGACACTTCGAAGGTTGTAGAAGGAGACATCATAGATGTTTCAACATTTGCTCCAGGAGACAGTCTTCAAGTTTCAAGTGTATCAAAAGGAAAAGGATTCCAGGGTGTTGTAAAACGTCATGGATTCGGAGGAGGTCCAAGATCTCACGGCCAGAAACATTCAGAAAGAGAGCCAGGGTCAATCGGAGGAGGCTTGAGAACTCACGTTCCAAAAGGAATGAGAATGGCAGGCAGAATGGGATCTGATAGAATCACACAAAAGAATTTAAAAGTAATTTTTGTAGATAAAGAAAATAACACTTTACTTATAAAAGGAGCAATAACCGGTAAACGTGGAACTTTAGTTGAAATAGTCAGTAGATAGTTTGAGATAAATTTATGGAAACAAAAATATACAATCAAAAAGGAGCGGATGTTGGGGTTGTAACTCTTCCAACAAAAGTATTCGGAGCGCGCTGGCGAGCTGACTTGGTTCACCAAGTTGTTGAAGGGATGCGTTCCAATAAACGTGCAGGTACTGCTGATACTAAAGATCGCGGGGAAGTTCGTGGAGGAGGCCGAAAACCTTGGAAACAAAAGGGAACAGGACGCGCTCGACACGGGTCTTCAAGATCTCCTATTTGGGTTGGTGGAGGAGTAACTCATGGACCACTTGCAGAAAAGAATTACAAAAGAACTATTACCAAGAGCATGCGTGCACAAGCTCTTTTCTCAGTTTTATCCAAAAAGTTTAAAAGTAAAGAGATACTTTTTGTTGATTCTTTAGAAATGGCTGAATCAAAAACAAAGAATGCAAAAGAGGTTATGAAGAATTTAGCAAAAGCATCAAAATGGAAAATTTTAACAAGTTCTAAAACACCTAAAATTTTAGTTGCTTTGTACGGACGAAATGAAAAAATAGAAAAAAGTTTCCGAAATTTACCTCAGTTAGAAATAGTTTTTTTGAAAAACCACTGGACAGAGAAAAAATAAAAAAAACCGTGGCA
>JBAXMY010000113.1:0-2794 GCA_037134055.1 archaeon | reverse complement strand
TATCATGATTCCTATCCAGGCAATCTTTCCAAGATATCAAAAGCACAATGGAAAGCCATGGGATACAATGCATCCGTAGTCCACACCGATGTAATCAGCACAGAGGACCGAGTTGTCACAGCCACTCTTCCTGGTGGAAAACAAAAAGTTATCTATAAAAACGGGATGTTTACCATATGATACTTACAAAGCCCGAGATTCTAAAGAAGTTGAAAGGCAAGGAGATAATAATCTCTCCTCTAGACAAAAAATCAGTTGGCCCAGCCTCCGTCGATTTGACTCTTGATAAAGAAATAAGAATATTTGACAGATCCAATAAAGTAATTGATCTCAGAGGAGATGAAGATTATAAAAAAATAACAAAATTGAAAGATATTTCACAAGGGTATGTACTAAATCCTGGAGAACTTATCCTTGGAATAACCAAAGAAACAATAACCCTCCCAGGAAACATATGTGGCTGGCTTAATTCCAGATCTAGATATGCTCGTCTTGGTCTCATGAGCCATATAACTGCACCATTTATTTGTCCAGGTATTTCAAATAGGCAAGTTCTTGAAGTATACAACGCTGGAACAATACCAATAAAGCTACATCCAGGGATAAAGATTTGTCAGATCGTATTTGAAACCTGTGAAGGTAAATCAAAATATCAAGGCAAATTCAAAAATCAGAAACTCTAATTCTTCATAAGCTAACTAATTTAAACCCTACTTTCTTTCTTTGAATATGCAAATGCGAACATCGGGTGCAATTGAAAGCCATAACAAACACAACCTATCGGTTTGGCAAGTTATAGATCATATCATCCGTATTTCTGACATAGTCATGGAAGTTCTTGATGCCAGATTTATTAAAGAAACTCGTAACATGGAACTAGAAGCAAAAATAAAAGAACAAGGTAAGGGCATTCTTTACATAATCAACAAAATAGATCTTTTAGATAAGGAACAACTCCGTGCCTTGAAAGAAAAGGTAGAACTTGAAAATATTAAGCCTTCCGTGCTTGTTTCATGCACATCCCACAAAGGCAGACATAATCTAAAGGAAAGAATAAAGATAGAAGTTAAAAGAAGAAAGATAAAGTTTCCAAAATCACATGTGGGAATTATTGGATATCCTAACACTGGAAAGAGCACCCTAATTAACCTCATCACTGGCAGGCATGCCGTCAGAACTTCACCACGTGCTGGATTAACGCAAGGAATGCACAAAATAAGAATTAATAGCAACATCCTCCTTCTTGATACTCCTGGAGTAATTCCAAACAGGGAAGATGCAAAATCAAATGCACTTGCCCAAAAGAAACACACGAAAATGGGTGTCGCTACCTATGACAGAATAAAAGATCCGATTTTCGCAGTGGTTAGTGTAATGAAAGAAAATCCTGGCAAAGTTGAGAAACTCTATGGCATTGAAGCGAATGGCGATGTTGAACTACTGCTGGAAACTCTAGGAAAACAAAGGAATATGGTCAAAAGAGGAAATAAGACTGACCTTGATAGGGCAGCTAGAGTCGTTCTGAAAGACTGGCAAGAAGGAAAAATAAAGTAATTCTATAAAATTCAACAATCTTTCACAATCTTTAAATAGTCATATGTATCCAATCTTCATATGATAAGTACGACTGTAATGCATGACTGCTGCTCCAAGGGATATGAAGAGCAGGAAGTCTATGGTGCATACAAGATCTTCTTTGGCACACTCGTATCCCAATCAAGACTGCAGATAATTAACCTCCTTCGAAAAGGAAAGATGAATGTTTCTGAGATTGTCAAAGAACTGAAAGCAGATCAATCAGCAGTTTCCCACGATCTTGCCAGACTAAGAGAGTGCGGATTCGTGAAAATCACGAATGACGGCAAATATCGCTACTACTCACTAAATGAAGAGACCATTAAGCCACTTATGACTCTCATTGACAAGCACATGGCTGCAAATTGTATACATATTCTAAGAAAAAGGGAGGGAAAAGAATGAAAAAGCTAAAATTAACACTTGACGGCATGCACTGTGCAAGCTGTGCAGCAAACATAGAGAAAGCCCTGCAATCAGTAAAGGGCGTGCAGTCCGCATCAGTCAGTCTAATGACTAAAAAAGGATTCGTAGAAGTAAAAGATTCAGTAAAACCTGCAGATTTGGAAAAAGCAGTTGCAAAAACAGGATACAAAATACTAAAAATAGAATAATGGAAGAAGAAAAAGCAATATTCGCAGATGAAATCTCCGACTGGAAGAAGAAACTCGTCCTAGCCTGGGCATTCACTCTGCCTGTTGCAATAATCATGCTTCTTGGTAAGTTTGGAATTATCATGATGGATGAAAAAATCATGACAATAATTCTTCTGGTACTCGCATTTCCAGTCATATTTATCGCTGGCTGGCCAACCCTCAAATCCGGCCTGCGTGGCTTCGCTTCCTTATATTTCAACATGGACTCCCTCATTGCGCTAGGCACTCTAGTTGCATATCTTACAGGTATCTTAGCCCTATTCACATCAATACAGGACTTCTCAGGCATTTCCTCAATGATTATGGCCTTCTTCGTAACAGGTAAGTACGTTGAAGCAATGGCAAGAGGACGTGCTTCTCAAGAAATATCCAAACTTCTCTCATTGCAGGCAAAAACTGCCAGGATTATTGAAAAAGATGAAGAAATGGAAATTCCGATTGCAAACCTTGCCAAAGGTGATATAATGATAATTCGCCCAGGAGAGAAGATTCCTTCCGATGGAATGATTGTCAAAGGAGATAGTAGCGTAGATGAAAGCATGATTACTGGTGAGAGTTTGCCA
>JBAXMY010000112.1:0-2864 GCA_037134055.1 archaeon | reverse complement strand
TCCCGCCGCGACGAAGGGTCAGGGGCCTTCAACAAGTTTTGCAGCGAGAGCGAGGAGATATAAAAGACGCTATGTACCTTGCTCTAGCTCTGAAATTAAACTGCCCAATCTGGAGCAATGACAAACTGTTGAAGAATCAAACTCAAATTAAAGTTTATTCCACAAGCGAATTAATGACAAAGTTTAGTTCAAAGTAATAAAAATAAGGTTTAAATACAATATCTTCCTATACTGGATATGGAAAGAGGCGAATTACTTGTAGAAAGATGTCCTTCTGGCATCCCTGGATTTGATGATATGTGCAACGGAGGATTTGTCCGTAACAGTGTAAATGCAGTTCTTGGAGGTCCTGGAGCGGGTAAAACCACATTCCTACTACAGTTCTTATACAACGGTTCTACAATATATGATGAAAATGGCCTGTTCATCAGTTTTGAGCCAGATGTCCTGGAGTTGTTCAAGGACGCAATGGCCCTTGGTTGGGACTTCCAGAAACTCGATTCAAAAGATAAATGCAAATTCATGCGTGTCTCTCCAAAAACCTCTCTTGCCGAGCTTAAGGACGAATTAACTAAAGTTGTAGCTAAATTCCAAATACGCCGAGTATGTTTCGACCCAATAAGTCTTTTTGGTGGTGGAGAAGAAAACACTACGCGTCTCAGACAAATGGTCTTCGATTTGGCAGATATGCTCAGGCGCCTTAAAGTAACGGTAGTAATATCAGATGAAACTGCCTCCGGCGATACTGAAGAAGTCGGCGTGGCCGCAAGTGAAGTACAATCTCAATACATTAAGTTCCTTGTTGACGGACTTGTCGATCTTTATTCTTCGGGACTTGGAGGCATATCAGACCGAGCCGTTCGAATTGCAAAAATGAGACGTACTTCTCACGTTAGAGGTCCAATACCTATGGAACTAGGCAATGATGGAATGAAAATTCAATATAAAAAAGGCACGAAGAAAGGATTAATTTAAAATAAAAACTAAGTTCTTCTGATTTCTGCAGCTTTTCCGTGTGCTTCCAATCCTTCCACCTTTGCAAGTTCAATTGATGTATTTATTAATTCTTCAGATTTTTTGTCTATCCTCTGGAAAGTTAATATCTTAACATAATCTTTTACTGAAAGTCCTCCAGCATATCTTGCCGCGCCGCCAGTTGGTAAAGTGTGGTTAGTTCCAGTACAATAATCTCCAAAAACCTCTGCCGAATACTCTCCGATGAACAAAGAACCATAGTTAGTCAAATTGCCTGCAATTCTATCGTTTTCTTTTGTTTGAAGTTCGAGGTGTTCGGGAGCAATTTTGTTTGCTAGCTCCACCGCTTCATCCAAAGATTCCACAACGACAGTTATCCCATTCTTTGATATGGATTCCTCTGCCGTCTGCTTTGTACTCAGCATATCTAGCTGGCTTGCAACCTCCGTGCTTACCTTCAAAGCAAAATCATTACTTGTGGTCAGCAAAATAGCTCTTGCACTTGGATCGTGCTCTGCCTGAGCCAGCAAATCTGCAGCAACAAAAAGCGCATTTGCATTTTCATCAGCAATTATTAAAACTTCACTTGGCCCAGCGATGAAATCTATTCCAACGACACCATAAACTTCCCTCTTCGCAGCGGAAACATATCGATTTCCAGGTCCAACAATTTTATCAACACGACCAATGCTCTCGGTACCGTATGCCATGGCACCAATTGCCTGCACTCCACCAATTCTATATATTTTATCCGCCCCAGCAATATCTGCAGCAACAATCGTAACTGAACTTATCTTTGGAGAAAACACACATACTTCATTTACGCCAGCAACCCTTGCAGGAATAACAGTCATCAATGCAGTCGAAGGCAACGGATATCTTCCTCCAGGGATATAACATCCCACTCTTTCAATTGGCACAACTTTCTGTCCAATAACGACTCCACTTTTCTCAGTTTGAAACTCTTTTAGTTGTTCAAACTGTTTCTCTGCAAAGAATTTTATGTTTTCGGCAGCTTTTTTTATTGCGTCGAGAGTTTCCAGACTTACGGCGTTGTATGCATTTTCAATTTCTTCCTTTGAAACCTGAAATTTCTCATCTCTTAAACCATCAAATCTTGTTGCGTATTCTCTGACTGATTTATCTCCGCCATCCTTCACGTCCTTCAGAATCTTTCTTACACTTTCGATTATGTCTGAGTCATCATATGTAAGATTACTCTGGCTGAACTCCGAGCTATTAACTATCTTCATGTTATCCGTTCCTCAGCAACTAGAAAGCACTCTTCTCCTATTCTGTCCATGTCTCTTACAAAGAGCACGATATCTCCAGATTCACAATAAACGTCTTTCTGCCCATCTCTGCCAATGAGTGTTCTCTCTTTCAATTGCTCAAAATCTGGGAAATATCTAGCCATTTTGAATTGTCCTTGTATATTCTTGTAAAGAGATTTTATTTTCAATGCTTTCTGCATTCTTGGCTTTTCCAAATTACTATTTATTGATCCATAATATATCAGAAAAGAAGATATGGCCTTCTCAGCAATTTCCTGAGTCTTTGAATCTCCAAGATAACCACATTCAAAACAAAATCCAGGTTTATTCAGCAAATTCATGTAATAATCTGTTGAACCTGGTTCAAACGGATCAAAATTGCATACAACCAAATCAGAATCGAAGATTCTAGCTTCTTCGATTAAAGATTCACGACAAATAACAAATGGCTTTGAATCCTTAGTAAAGCTTGCGTGCACATCCAACATGAAATCTGCTTTCTCCAAATATGGAATTATCTCTCTAGCAGTCTTACCTTCAAGAGATCTAACAATCTCCTCTGGTTGCTCCTTCAAAAAGCACCGATTCAAATTTGCTTCCACAAGACGAACATTC
>JBAXMY010000111.1:0-2869 GCA_037134055.1 archaeon | reverse complement strand
TGGTAAGTACGTTGTACCAAAAAGGATTGAGGGAATGGAAGAAAAATTAATTTATGATTCTAAGACGTTTAAGGATGCTTTGAAAATCTACCTGGACATGGTGGGTAGAATGGATCCAATCTGATTAGCTATGCAAATTCTTAAATAGAAGAGGGCACTAAATGAAGTATGGGTGGCATGTATGTAAAATTTAAAGAAATTAAGTTGTTGTCCTATGAGATATTGCCTCTTTGTATTAGCGCATATGTGGGATACAAACTTGCACGGGGTGTTGATTTTGGAGGGGTTGCACCAGTTGCTCTGGTAGCTCCAATTTTACTTGGTGGGTGGATTTCGGGATGTTCAGGATTACTCTCGAGAGCGTTTAATCCAGAAAGGTTTAGGGGTTTGGAAAACAAATTAATACTTAAGTATGCGGGAATTGAGATGGCAAAGTCGACAATTGCGACGGTAATAGGATCTGGAATAGGGTACGGCTTTGGAATGGCCACAAAATAGCGAGTTTATGACATTAAGGTGAGCATACAAATATTTATATATCTGTTTGATAAATAAAATTTATGAAAAGAGAGTTTATTCCCTTGGTGTTGGCGGTTTTTATAATACTTTTAGTTGGCTCTGTTTCTGCTTTGACAGTTGATAAGACTGATAAGGGGACCGTTGTTATTTCGCAATTGAATAATCCCGCTGCTTTGGATTTGGTTATTACCAGTGGAACTGCTGACAACATAGAAGTATTTTCTTTGGTTGGAGTGAGGATGACTCCGGTTGGAAGTTTTGATATTCCTGCTGGAACTACAACTGTGCCAGTGAAAGCCTATTTGAGCAAAGATATGATTAAACAACCAGGGTTCTTTACATTTGAATATCAAATAAAAGGAATGTATGGTTTATTTAGAGATACATTAACAGTTAGGGTAATGGACTTGGAAAATTCCATTTCCGTTGATGGATCAAGCTTGCTTCCAGGTGATGCAAATGCTACTCTTATAATAAGAAATGTGCAAAATGCATTGTTGGAGGATTTGAAGATACATTCTACTTCTGAATTTTTTGAATCTGTGCAGACGATAACGCTAAAGCCGTTTGAAACTAAGAACGTTTCCATAAAATTGAATGGTGAAAAGATGAAAAAGCTTAATGCTGGAACCTATCCTGTTGAAAGTGAAATTCAACTTGGAAGTGCTAAGGTGAAGGATAGCGGAGAAATAAAATATCTTGAGAAGGAAGGCCTGTCGGTAAAAACCGAAACAACTGGATTTTTGGTAAGGAAGACTACAACGACTAAGACTAATGAAGGAAATGTCCCAGTTGTTGCTAGAATTGATATGTCTCGAGACGTTCTAACGAGATTGTTTACCACATATTCCTATGAGCCAGACAGTGTTAAGAGAAATACTTTAACAGTGGATTATATCTGGGAGAAAAAGCTAGGCCCAACTGACACACTCGTTGTTTCTTCTACGACGAATTATACGTTCCCTTTCATATTACTTTTGTTGGTTATTGTGATTGCAGTGTTTACTAAAATTTATAGCAAAACCAATGTTAATGTTACCAAGCAGGTATCCTACGTAAAGACACAGGGTGGGGAATTTGCTTTGAAGGTTAGATTGCATGTGAATGCAAGTAAGTTTGTTGAAAACGTGAAGCTAAGTGACTTTATTCCTTCTTCGATGAAGTTGTACGAAAACTATGGCAGCATTCCAGACAGAATGGAAGGAAGACAAATGATTTGGAATATTGATAGGCTCAATGCAGGAGAGGAAAGAGTGTTCTCATACATAGTTTATTCGAAGATAAATGTTGTTGGAAGATTTGAATTGCCTCCAGCGAGTGCAGTGTTTGAAAGAGAAGGAAAGGTTGAAAATGTAGATTCCAATAGAGCGTTCTTTGTTTCTGACACGCACATATCTAGTGGATTTTAATTTCCTTAGTGTTGTATAATAGTTTATTGATGTGTGAAGAACAATTGTTATCTATGATATTGATTGAATATGTATTAACTAATAATTATCTTTGAACAACGGCATAATCTCTTCCAGACTCTAAAGTGAAATGCATATCCTTTGCGAATATGACTTCTCTTTTCCTTTCAATCTTTTTTTCTAGTTCTTGAAGGCGTTCTCTTACGTACTTGTTTTCTACTGAAGAGAGTTGGCGTTCGCCCGCAAGGAATGCATTGTATAGTTTAGCATCTCTTTGGCCAGCAAAGAAACCTATTCCTTCAGCTGTTACAACTTCTTGTCGTATGCCTATGCTAATCCAGTTATGCATTAGTGTTAGATTATATGGAGTAAGTTCTTCTAGAGAAGTTTGTACAAGTTCCTTCAATTTATCGCGATAGAATTCTGTCCTCTCTTTCATTTCTTTTCTAGAGGCCGAGTATTATTAAACCTGTCGATAGATTTATATTGGTTTAGAGTAGTACAATTCTCCATGAATAATAAGAAAACACTTTGGGAAATACTTGTTCCTAGGGCATCGAATGAAGGTAAAGAGTTTTCCGTAGATTATCACAGAACTTGGGATCGTCGAGTTAATGAGATTGCTGGTGGATTGACAATTCTAAGGTCTGCTAAGGGACATTGGACAAGCCCAGAAGGAAGAAATTTTGTTGAGCAGATGATTCCAGTTCGTGTATATTGTAGGGAGAATGAGATAGATAAGATAATTTTATACACAATGGATTACTACAAACAGGAAGCAGTAATGGCCTATGAGATAAGTAGAAACGTTAAGTTAGTTCATAGAAAGAATAAAGAAATTAAGAAACGGACAAGTAAGTACATTGGAGAAGATAGCATATTTGATTGAATAGATTGTGGATAGGTTATTGGAATTTCACTTCTTTACCTTGGATTCTATG
>JBAXMY010000110.1:0-2904 GCA_037134055.1 archaeon | reverse complement strand
ACTCAATCCAAATAATTAAATACCATAAAAAGGGAAAGAACCTATGGAAAGAAAACTACCTGGTGTGGGTGTATCAGTCATAATAAAAAAAGATAGCCAAGTACTAATGGGTAAAAGAATTGGTTCGCATGCTGCAGGAACATGGCAATTCCCCGGAGGGCATTTAGAATATGGTGAATCCTGGGAATCCTGTGCACTCAGAGAGATTGAAGAGGAAACCGGTCTCCAAGTAACAAATATTAAATTTATCACCGCGACCAATGATATTTTCGAGAAAGACAACAAGCACTATGTGACTTTATTTTTAACATGTGATTATGTTTCCGGCACGCCCCAGCTAAAAGAACCAGAAAGATGTGAAGGATGGTCCTGGTTTTCATGGGATTCTCTGCCAGAACCATTGATGAGTGGAATATCCACACTAAAAAAAGAAAACTTCAAGCTCTAAAAATAATTAATCCCATCTTTGTAGTGCGCGCTCACCAAGAACTTGCTTCTTAACTCTAAAGCTTTCAGCAAGCTCACGCAGATAATCGCGCTTTCTATAGGCTAAAATTATTAAGAATACAATTAACATTGCAATTATACTTCCAAGTCCAGCCATAAACATATCCTGCTGAGCATCCCATATGTCTCCCTGTGCGCCAAGATATGCAATTCCCAAGTCTCCACCGAACACTACTGAAATTCCCCATTCAATGAGTTCGTAGATCGCACTAAATCCTAATACCAATTCAACTGGCGTATACAAAGACCAGAATCCCTTGGTATTTGCAATTCTAATAAACATCTCTCTAATTGGATATCCTAGCAACGCTCCGAATGAAAAGTGTACAATCCTGTCATAATGGTTCCTATTCAAATCAAAGAAATTCTGCAACCAGAAACCAAAGGGAACTTCAGAATATGTGTAATGACTTCCAACGATGTGCAGGAACATGTACAAGTAAATCAGACTGTATGAACTCTTGGAAAGCTTAAACCACTTGTGTACAACAAATATTATGATCACAAATGGAATGGTCAAATAATTCTCCAACAACCAATCTTCTCTGTATGTTACATTAAAAGCAAGAATTGTCCAGACAACAATAAAGGCAACAAGCAGCAGCAAAGAGTAGCGGTCATCGTTGCCGTTGTAGAAAAAGCTAACTGCACCACCGACAGCAAATGAAATCAAAGCAACCAACCACAACCCTAAATTAAAACTAACTTCCAAAGATATGAAAACTGGTATTGCTGTCAATGTAAATATAAAGAATTTGAAGAATCCCTTTGCGAGCCACACATATGCAAATAAAAAGAATGAAATTAGAGCAATAACTAATTTTGAAACCATAAATCCATCATATGAAGCATTCAAAAAGAAATAAACTAGATAGGCTAAGATAGCTGAAACTACTATTGCAGTAACTTTGCCCAATACCCCTTCTTTTTTTACCATTATCCTTTAAATATTTTAAGTCCTATAACAAAAGCTAAGACTAGGATTATGAAAAGTATTACCTGCACCGGACTTAACATGAATCTGCTTTGATATTCCTCATCGAACCTCATAAGCCCACCGAATGCTCCGGGCATCTGAATTTTATTATCTGCCATGCTCTACCTAGAAAAACACAATATAAAAAGGTTTTCACAACCCTCTAAATGCAAGATATACTCAAAAACGCAATTACTACTTAGAACTCTTAACTTCTGGCTTTCCACTAAGATAATTCATCAAAGGATTTCCAGTTCCCAATATCAACGTGGTATTAGTTCCCATTGACGATTTATACAATTCGAGTGTTCTAGTGAACCTATAGAAATCAGGATCCCTATTGAATGCCTCTGAATAAATTCTAGTTGCTTCAGCTTCTGCTGCTCCTTCCTTTTCTCTAGCAGTTCTGTATGCGCCAGATTCTATTTCCTTAAGCTTTACTTCCTTATCTCCCATGATACTCTTGAACTCTCCATCTCCTTCCGAAATATATTTCTGAGCAATTCTTTCTCTTTCAGATTTCATCCTTTCCATAACTGATTGCTGAACACTTTCAACATAATTCAGTCCCTTAATGAGAACGCCATGCTTCTTGATTCCTATTCCATACTGCTCACAAGCTTCGGCAGAAGCATTGGAAATCTCATCTACTATTACATCTCGACCGTCCTTAACTCTTCCATAATCCGCTCCCTGACTTAATTCCTTATCAACGGCTTTCATTTCTCTATTGCTCGTTCTTACAATACTTACCACGTCCCTCTTGGTCAATTTATTTCTAGTAATTGAATCAATTGCATCATCAAGTCGTGCATGACCCTGAGCTATACTACCAACACTATTCAAGAAAGTTAGAGGATCATCGATGGACCATCTTGCAGTTGTATCGACCCAAATATATTTTTTATCAACGGTAACAATCTCTTCTGGAAAACCGTCCCATCTCATCAATCTTCTATCAAATTTATGAACCTGCTGAAAGAAAGGTAATTTGAAATACAATCCAGGTCCTTCAGCCACAGATTTACCTTCTTTAACATATTTTTCCTTCAACGCATCTATGTGTTCTTTTCTTTCTTCCTTATCCATTGGATTAAGAATCACTCTCACCGGCTTGCCCATTTGAGTTATTACTGCCTGTTCAGTTTGGTCGACCACGTACGGAGAATTAATGACTGCAAGTAATGCTGCAGCACCCAATGCTCCCTTTACCCAATTCGTAACAGAGAATAATTTATCAGTTAGTTCGCTCATTGTGATCCTCCTTTCTGATTCAATTGAAGAAGATTTACCAGCCCGCCATCCATTGCCTTCTGATCGATTATCATCTTTTTCTCAAACCTAGGTAAAATCTCAGACATTGCCTCTAGGTACAATCTTTGCTTAGTTATCTCTGGATTCTTTATATACTCTGCATAGGC
>JBAXMY010000109.1:0-2946 GCA_037134055.1 archaeon | reverse complement strand
ACACTAACTATTCCTTCTCGTATGCCTTGTTTTTCATTTTCAAAATATTCTTTCTGTTCCTCAGTCGGAGGCTTAATCATATCAAACCTTTCTCTATATTTAATATCGAACGGAGTTATGGGCAAGTGTGAATATCCGACTAAGTCGAATCCGCAGGGCAGTGAAATTCTCCTTCCATCCATGTTCAAAAACAAACCTTTCTGTTTGTTCAACAAATCATCATTCACCGAAGCATCATCATTTCCAGGAATTAGTGCAACAAGTGTGCCTGGCGATTTCTTCCTGAATCTTTCAAAGAAAGGATAGAACAGTTCCGTAATAAACTTCCGTTGTATTTGTGGGAGGGGAGTTTCTCCATCTCCTCTCTGCAACAAATCTCCTCCGATAATAAGCAAGTCTGCCTTTGTCTTTAGGGCATACCTTCCCAATGCTCGATATTGAAACATGTTTCCATGCAAATCCGAACTGTAAACAACGCGGTAAACCATAAATAAAGGGGGGCAGTACAACTTAAAAATACTCTTTTCTTAGAAAAACAAGCCCTGATGGGACAAAGGTTACTCCGTCGCACTCGAAATGCGATTTCCGCAAGGATTTCCAGGTTCGATTCCTGGTCAGGGCGTTTCAAAGAAAGGATTAAAAACCCTATCCGTCCAGACTTTTTATGAAAGACATATTCAATGACCCTGAATTTGACAGATGGCTCGATGGCGGAGTGCACGATCTTGATGAAGACATCGGTAGATTGGTATATGCTTTGTATAAAAAGAAAATAGTCGATACTACCGGATGTTACAGCTGTTCAGGACATGTTGGACGCTCTACCAACAGCGGGCACTCAACAAGACCGGACACACATCACGTTTATGATATGGGGGCTTTAAGATTCAGAATTACGGAACAAAACCCTCTTGGCGAAAGATTTGTTCATGATGTAGAAAGAAAAGTTGCACAACATATCTTTGCTAGATTTGCTCATCCTAAAAAAGATAGTATTTACCATAGTACTTACCGTTTAGAACTTGAGATGAATGATTTAGTAGATTTTAAGCCGCATCCGGGCCTTTCCGGAGAAATTCCTATCCCTCTTGCAGAAGCAAGATTCAAAGAGTTTCAGAAATTCTGGGAATCTCTCGAACATATCGCTCAGGACTATTAACTCAAATAACCTATATCTCACAGGATAGAAATCCTTTTAATGATACAAAGCCTATATGAAATATGGAACTACACATACGAGACAAGAAGGTGCTTACCCTTGCCAATAAGGTTAGGACTAAAGAATTCGTTAGCTATGCTGAATACAAGCTCGGATTCGAACAGAACCAAATCAGGGATTCCCTTGACTATCTCCTGAAGTCCGGGCTTCTGTCCATAATGACCGTTCCAACTTCCACCGGAGACGTAAACATGTTCTTCCACACCAGAGAAGTAACCCCACAGATGCTCGTTCAGGATAAATATATCACCGAAGCAATGAATAAGTTTGGTAAAAAGAAAGAATTCTAAAAGTTTACCTATAATGCACAACTAGCCATACTGCTGGAGGCTTGGAGGACGTCTTTTCAACTCGGTGCTTACATCCCCTAGGAATCATAAGATAATCTCCTTTCTTTAGAATTATGTTTTCCCTCTTTTTCTGAAATTTAAGAGTTGACCTGCCCTGTAACAATATAACAAACTCGTTAGTTTTTTGATTATACCACTCATCTTTAGGGGTAATGTGTGCTTTAGAAACAATTCTCCCAATGGATAATGATCTATTTTTTACCATTGTTTCAATCAATTCATTTGGTAATTCTCTAGAGATAGAATGAAAAATATTACCTCTTAGCAACCTAATCATATGTATATTCCATTCATAGTATTATAATTCCTTACAAAGGATTATATCTTTATTCCAGAATCCTTTACATTCTTGCTATGCTGATCATACTGACCATCACTTAAGCAATCCCAACATGTATGTATAACTCCATCTTTCTCTTTAACGACGCCAGTTCCATGACACTTTGGACAATCTTTGTTTGCCATAGAAAGCCGAAGAATAGTGTGTTTTTATAGTTTCTTATTCTACAATATAGTATATTTACCACTAGCAAATCAAATATCTAAAATTACATGCCTCCAAAAATCTTGCCCAATAAGATTTTTATACTGCCTTTGCCTGCTAAGAACATGATTCCAGAAATTGAAAATGTAAAAGGGTTTCAGGATTTTTTACCTCCCGAATCATTGAAAAGAGCGTCAGTGAAGAAAGTGATTGAGAAACATTTCAGACTGCATGGCTTTCTACCAATTGAAACGCCGTTAATTGAATTCGATGAACTAATGCGCCCAGATACTCTGGAAGGCAATGAAGATGCCGCAATCTCCGACAGATTCAGGTTGAAGGATAGGGGTGGAAGAAATCTTGGTCTGCGTTACGAATTCACCTTCCAACTTAAAAGACTGCTAAAGCAACATCCCAACATTAAACTTCCATTCAGAAGATTTCAGATAGGTGAAGTATTTAGAGATGAACCAATCGGTCCTGGAAGATTTAGACAGTTTACCCAGTGTGATGTAGACATACTGGGAGATGAGTCAATGGATTCCGATGTTGAATGCCTTTCTCTTGTGGCAGACATATTCAAAGAATTGAAAATCCCATTTGAGATACATATAAACAATAGAAAACTTCTTTCTGCAATAATTGAAAGTGTTGAAATGAGAGACAAACAATCAGTCATGCGCGAACTCGACAAATTAGATAAGATTGGTGAAGACTTGGTAAAGAGCAATCTTCTAAAATATGGTGATGGGAATCAAATTCTAACTCTCTTCAAATTAATGCAAAAGGATCTTGACTTCTTCAAAAAAAATGCATTTGATGGTGCCAATGAGATAATCGAACTAAGTGAAAAATGTGCACAGCAAGGCATTAAGATAATATTTAATCCAAAC
>JBAXMY010000108.1:0-2993 GCA_037134055.1 archaeon | reverse complement strand
AGAAATCAGTGTAACATATCTTGTAATTGTAGTCTGTATCGTTCCAGAGAGCTGCATGGGTATTATTCTGAGAATAAATAGACATTATTGTTTGATCTGGGTCACACGGATGGCCAACAACAAGAGATAAAATTCTTCCCAATCCGCCAACTCCTCCTAATCCTCCCCTGTCAACATTAATTACTCCATTAGTAACGCTGGCTCCCGGAGCACCACCAGAAATATTTAATGAATTAACTGGAGTATTACTAGATGAAACAACCATTATTGCTCCTCCGCTTCCACCTCCACCACCAGCACCATACCAACCAGTGCAAGCACCATTACCATCTTCCCCTTTATTTCCCACACTCAAAATTTTTCCATTACCGCTTATTTGAGAAGAATAAATTATGACGGCACCCGCGCCATTGCCTCCAGGCCCATTTATACATCCAGTAGCCTGGCCCCAGTTAACATTTGAAGATGCCCCCCCACCAGAACCTAAGAAAACATTGCTTCCAGAATCATCACCATAAACTAATCCTCCCCGGCCTCTAAGATAGTCCGGAGTATATGCTGGATTAATTTCTAAACCCATACACCCTGCTTTTTCAGTGCAAGTACCTCCGTTTCTAGAAAGATAAGAAGAGCCTATACCTCCTTCTGTTCCATAACCTCCACCGCCACCAGGATGATTATCTATGGCTCCTCCAAGATTACTTCCACCTCCTCCTCCGCCCGAATTATTAAATGGAGAGATAATTCCTTTTCCTTTATAACTTTCTCCTTGATACCCACTATTACTTCCTGCTAAGTCGCCACCCCTAAATCCTTTTCCAGTTACATTAATTACGCCATTCAAAGTCAAAGTATCAGAAACTCTGAATGCAACAATTCCTCCAGTATACCCATCCCATGCCTGAGCAGTTATGCTTGCCCCAGAGTTTACAGTCAACGTCGTATAGTGTGGAATTCTAACAATCTGTGCAGCATTTGCATTCACAGTGTTAAAGTTTCCAGAATAATATGAATTTGTCAAAGCAGGTACAACAATATTATTTCCAATCACCCTTGAAATAGTTCTATATTCATATTGTCCTGAACTTCCGACTCCATTCTGCATTTGAATAATAAGAATTTCATCTCCAGCAGCAAATCCGAGAGCACTATTCACACCAATAGTAGTACTCCCAGCAGACAGGGAAGAACTTGTTATTCGGGCATATTTATTCACGATAGTATTTTGGTTAGCAACTGTGAGTTTATTATCGCGTCCATCTCCATACTGCCCATATGTGAATCCGCGATCGTAAATTTTGAAGAAGCTCCCTCCTGCCTGATAATTTGATTCTACAAGATAAACATAATTACCAGAAGCATATAAATTCTGTCCACTAACTTCCGTATTCTCTGTTTGTAATAGTAGCGGACTTGCAGGATTACTCACATCGAATGCTTTAATTTTACCAGTAGTGCCGAATGTAGAAATATATGCAATATTATCTTTTACTTCAATATCCGCGTAGGTCTCATCGATAGCAGGAATATATCTTCCAACAACTTGCGGACTTGCAGGATTACTCACATCAAAAATAATCAGATTAGTTTTGCTTGCAGATATATAATTTACAACATAAGCATAATTACCCACAACATCTAATCCTAAATTAGATCCTTCCGTTGCAACATGGCTAACTGATTGTGGACTTGCAGGATTACTCACATCAAATATCTGCAATTCTCCTGGTGTCTGTACTGCAACATAAGCATAATTACCCACAACTTTGATATCACCAATATAACTGATTGCAGCGGCACTCCCTGCCAAAGTAGGATTAGTGGGATTTGTGATATTAATTATTCTAATACTTCCTCCATGATCAGAAACATAAGCATAATTTCCCACAACGTCAAGGCGCATACCATTAGTTGCAAAACTTCCCAATACTTTAGGATCTGAAGGATTACTAACATTCCATATCCTAAACATTGCCTCTCCCCAACTTCCAGACCAACTTTGAACATATGCATAATCTCCCCTTACTACAACGGCAGTAGGGTTTGCGCCTGCAGCAGTTTTACTTTTTAAAACTGGACTTACAGGATTACTTATATCATAAATATCTAAAGATCCTGGATAAACAATATACATATAACTTCCAGACGAAAAAACTGCAGGATCATTAGAAGCACCAAAATAACTGGAGGTGGTATTCTTCAAAGTCAATGCAGCACTTCCAAACCCTGCAAAAACAATAATCAAACTAACCAGAAATACACTTAAAACAAACCCTTTTTTCATTATTATATGAGAAAACAGAACTTTATAAAACTTTCAATTAAAATAATGCAGTTCTGTACACTACGTTTATGGAAGCAGAAACATCAATGTCCGAAGGATTGACATTCATTGCAACCTTCTGTGCCGCAGAATTATCTTCTGCCATGCTCGTGCCTGCACGTGCATACATTGGATAAGGATAATAATTAAATTCCTGATTCTCAACTGACACAAGTCCACCCAATTTCTTTCCCAATCCGGAAGCAGTAGCTTCTGCCTTTGCCATCGCATCCTTTCCAGCTGCACTCAATGCCTGTGTCTTGTACTCATTCTGCTTTGCCTGAGAAAGTTCAAAGTTAATCCCATAGACATATGCTCCTGCCTGCACAGCCGAATCAACAACTTTTCCAACCTGCTTGAAATCTGAAATTTCCACAGACAATGATATAGTCGAAACATATCCTTCCTGTCTTGAACCTCGCATATCATAAACCCAATTTGGAGCAACGTTGACTGAAATGGTTTTAACAGAATTTTCGTCAACTCCCTTTGCCCTTAGATCTGAAACGAAAGCTTTGTTAATTTCCTGAGCTGTTGACTGGGCAATCTCTGCACTTGCGTTCTTCACTTCAATAGTAACCGAAACAGATGCCTTGTCTGGCGTTGCTTTTATCTGATAGACTTCAGAAGCAGAAACGGTTGGCTGCTGCGCGCTTATATAGTAATAACC
>JBAXMY010000107.1:0-3000 GCA_037134055.1 archaeon | reverse complement strand
TAATTGGTTTGGCAATAGCCTTCATAATGGGTGTAGCTGCCACCACTTTGATAAAATCCCTAGTGGACAACATAGTAATGCCCCTAATCACACCATTTGTTCCAGGTGGACAATGGCAAACTGCAACATTCAAGATGGGTCCAATAGTAATTGGCTGGGGATCCTTCCTTGGTGCTGTAATCAATTTCATAATAATCGCACTAGTGGTCTTCCTGGTAGCCAAACATCTTCTAAAGGAAGAAAAAGTTACTAAGAAGTAAGCAGGAGTTTCTCCAATTCCTTTTTCATTTCTTCAAGTCTGCTTTCACAGCCATATAAAATTCTAGAACGGTTTACCGTTGAATCAATGTACAATCTTTCATAATCTGGCAATACTTCACTTCCTCTAGCATCCCTTCTCGATTGAGCAATCTTTCTTACTAATTCCCCACCGTCGTAGGACTTAAAGTAAACAGTTGTGTCCCAATCAACAATTCTGTATTTGCTAGGCATATCACTCTGAACTATCGCTTCCCGCAAGGAACCATCCGACAATTCCTCTGAGCATATTAATCCCAAATCAATATCTCCCTGCACAGACCCAAAAGAAACAGCAGTTTCAACAAACGGTAGTACTCTTTTCAAATCTTCAGTAAACATTGGGTAAATTCTTTCCTTTTCTTCTCTAAAATCTTCAACCGGAGGCATTTTAGAGTGATAGACTGCGATTATCTTCTCAAGTTCATCAAGCTGACTAGTACTCATAACGCCACCATCAATCATTTCCAAATCTCTACGGTCAACCTTTCCAGTAAAAATACCAAAAGGTAGCCATCCATGCGTCTGTTCGTATGCACAGTCAAACCATTTTCTAGACTCGCTTCTCATAAAACTGGGTAAATTAAGGGTTTATAACCCTTTTCAAAAGAAAAATATTAAAAAAATAAAAATAATAAGTCTCAAGTTTTAATTAATTAAAACTTTTTGTGCTTTGAATAGCATTCTTTACAGTAGACAGGTTTGCCTTCTGTTGGCTTGAATGGAACTTCACAATCTTGTTTACAATCTGAGCAAACTGCCTTGTGCATTTCACGTGGACCAAAATCTCTTCTGAATCCGCCGCCGCCTCCGCCGCCTCTTCCGCCGCCGAAGCTTCTTCCTCCGCCTCTGCTGCCTCCAAAGCTTCTTCCGCCGCTATCTCCGCCTTCGTTGAATCCTTGCATTATATACCTCCCGCATGTTTAATTAACATATGTTGAACATCAAAAAACTTATCACTTATCATATTATATTTTCTTAAAATCAGACTATTGTGTATCTATTCGTTTCTCCTAAATATTTCTATAAAATGGGCTTATTAAACCTTTCTATTTTCAACTAAACTCTGACGACTGGAAAGCATGCTCTTTTAGAATAATTGCACACATTCCCATATCCCGTCTGATTAAATGATAAAATTCCGGTCTTTCTTTCATCAAACAGTGTGTGTGCGAGGTTAGTTGCCTTTCCCGCATTGTGAAATATGGGCACAAATAGCGAACCGTTCACATTTCCAATCCTCTGCCAATCCGGATCTGATACTCTTTGCCAGTCAGGTATTCCAATTAATCCCTCTTTTTTAGAAACATCATATATCCTAACTTCATATGCTTTAATTTCATCCGCATTCTTAGCATCTTCAAACATATTTTCGAGGACTTTTTTAGTAAATTCGCATCCATGCATTCTATTCTTTTCTTTTTCGCCTACAATAAACAGTCTTATTTCTTCAGGATTTTTTGGATTGTATAAACTGGGAAACATCTGTTCAATTTCATCCATACCAGCATAATGATATCCCATAAATTATTACTCTTCCTCCGCTTTCAATAATAAGTCGGAATATGAACCAGAGACCATATCTTTTTTTTCAATTCCAAACAAAGACTGGTAATGATCACATTGCTCCTGAAGTTTTTCTTTCCCAATCTTTCCAGTTTTATCTATGGCTTCAACTTCAACAAAGAACCCCAATCCTGCAACATCGTCCAAATGTATCTTTACATTTTCTATAAAATAAATTTCCCGTTTTTTATCAACCACAACTTGTATTCCAAGAGATTTAGCCAGAATATTCTCTAGAGATGCAGCATCTCCAGTTGTTAGTTCATGCAATGTAACATGGGACTCCTTTATTCCGGCATTTTCATCACGATCATAGTGAATAAGTGCATTTTCAATGTTACCCATTCTCAATTTTAGTCTTCCATGGGGAACATCATAGTAAACATCTTTCTGTTTGTCCAAACCTTTGTAATCTGCTCCCCGCGATTTTAGAATCTCTCTAACACTCTCCTGATTAGAACACCGAGCCTTAAATTCAATATTTAGATGCATACTTCAAAGAATACGGCTCCATATATAAGGATTATTATGCCGTGGAGATCTATATTTTTTTAATAACTTCATTCCATCCACTAACCCTCGTAACTCCAGGCATGCTAACACCTCGATTCCAGGGATGGTCAATTAAAAATACGCGCATTCCAAGTTTGGAACACTTCCTGGCAACATGTGGGGAATCTTCTATTACTATTTCCACACCCAGTCTAACATATTTTCTAACTTTCAATTTTGTGGAATAGGAAGTAAGTATGTTTGAAAATATAACTCTACGGAACGTCTTCTTTCCAAAATATGCTTCAATCCATTTTCTTGTGTTTTTAGAGAATCCAATGAACCTGGAGGTAACTATATTTATATCATATCCTCTATTTTTCAGTTCTTTGAGTACATCCGACGCTCCTTCAAGAGGCGGAATTCCTCTAAGAGAACTGCTAGCTGAATAGAATCCTCTAAGTTTAATCGCCCTAGAAATAAAGTTCTTTCCAAGAATGTCATAGCAATCATCTCGCCTTATTTCGGACAGTTTATGATCTTTTTGGTATTTTTTGTTAACAAATTTAACCAATACTTTCTGATAGTCTGCCAATGTCCCATCCAAATCAACACCAATTCTAACTGGTTTTTGCATTATTCATC
>JBAXMY010000106.1:0-3024 GCA_037134055.1 archaeon | reverse complement strand
ATCCTAGAATTCATAATACGGATAAGGCAAATTTTGCCAGATCCATAGTTAGAGATAGAATGGAACCATACATACTCGCAGGAGATTTTAATTCAGTTTCACCAGAGGATGAATATGATCGAGAACGACTTATCAGAGGGTTTAGCTCAATGACGGCTAGTTATAAAATGAAGGAGAATCCTTTAACAATCGTTGATGAAATACTTGAAAGAAAGACGGTTTCTGCCGTACTTGATGCAGGTTTGGTAGATAGCTATAGGTTTGTGCATCCAAGGAAAGATTTTGTTTTTACGAATCCAACTGGTCTTTTTAACAGGTTTAGTGATACCTCAATGAGATTAGATTATATCTTCTGTTCTCCAGATATTAAGGTTATTGATTCGGGAATTATAAAAAATAAATTAACTGATATGGCTTCAGATCACTATCCAATTTATGCTATTTTGGATATACCTGGAAAATGAATCAAAAAAAGGCAATCAAACAATTAATGCAATTAAAGAAGCTTGGCCAAGAACTGCGATTGGCTGCGGATGGTTGGGATGAAGATTGGAAGATACTCATTGCTACACTTATGTCAGCTAGAACGACTGATAGGGTAACAATTCCTATTGCTGAGAATCTTTTTAGGAATTATAATAGCGTTAGAAAGTTAAGCAAGGCAAGTCCTACTCAGATTGGGAAGATAATTCGTGGTGTGAATTTCTATAGGACAAAGGCAAGGAATATTTCTGCATTGAGTAAGATTCTTTTGAAAACATATGGGGGTAAGGTACCTCACGATTTTAATGCATTGATAGAATTACCTGGAATTGGAAGAAAGACTGCTAACGTCTTTCTGGCGGAGCAGGGGTATGGACGTATAGGGGTGGATACCCACGTTGACTTCTGTTCTCATCAGCTTGGTTGGACGAAGGGAAAAACACAGGAGCAGGTTGAGAAAGATTTGGAGAATCTGTTTCCAAAAAGGTTATGGGGTGATTTGAATTGGATTCTCGTTCGTTTTGGTCAAACTTATCGCGGAAGAAAGGAAAAAATAAAAATTCTAAAAAGCATTAAAAGAATTTGAACTCATTTTTTATTTCCTTGTAGGCTAGGAAAGAGTCATAGTCTTTAATGCTGTCTCCAAGAATTTCTCTTATTTCTCCAATTTCTTTCTGCAGTTCTTGCGGGCTTTTTGCTAGAATATCTATGAGAATGTTCCATTCACCAATTGTTTTTAGAACGCGAAGGATATTTTTGTTCTTTTTTTGGTAATTCTTAAGATTCTGTTCTTCTTTCGATGAAAAGTTTTTCATTAACAGCGTGATGGTATACCAATGATATCCCATCTTGTTTACATTAAATATTGTGGCAAATTTTCTGATTACACCAGATTCCTTTAATTTTTTCATTCTATAGATAACTGCATCCGGACTTAGTTTTAGTTTGGCTGCAATTTCAACGGAGCTTTCTCTACTGTTTTCCAGAAGTATGGACAGAAGTTCTTTGTCAGTCTTATCTATCTTTATTTTTGGATTTCGTGCAGGTACAACATCTTCCTGAAGGATGTTTCTAACTTTTCTCATTAGTTCTTGGTCTGAGATTATTTTTGCGAACTTGCTGTTTATTTCAGTTATAATTTCATCAGTTTCACGCAGATCGCTCGCAGTTATGGAAATCCTAAGATCGCGATTTCCCATGTACTGTAAAACTTGTGGGAAATTATTTTTATTTTTCAGGTAGGCGAATAGTTCTTTCAGGCTTTCCTGATTGTGCTCAAGCAGTTGGAGAAAAAGACGATATTCATCATATCCAAGAAGACGGTAGTTAACGTCCAAGGTATATTTTGAAATTATTCCTAGTCTCTCCAATCTTTTTATTCGATAGTTTGCAGAATCATGGGAGATCATTGCTTTCTTTGCAATTTGCTGTCCAGTGGCTCTAGAGTTTTCCTTTAGAATTTCTATTATCTTTTGATCTTTTACATCTATCTTTTCCGGAGAAGAGGTTTCTTCGTTGATTTGGGTCATGTACGTTTCTATTGGGTATATTATTTAAATATATCGTTTTTAACGTACTTTTTGATAAAAACTTTCATATATCTAGGGATATTCTATTTGATAATTAAACTAAACAACACAAATATTTAAATATACATTCAAGCGGCAAAATATACGGACAAATGACAAGACAACGATTAGACGGATTACTACAAAGACAACAATCAGATGATGAAACTCAGCAGGCAATGAAAGTAGTTCGAGAGGCGGGGAAGATTGCCAAATGGGCACTTATCGGAATAACTGCTCTTTCAGGAGTCTTAGGTTCTGGATATATTGTTAAGTCGGATTCTCAGGGAGTTGTTCAAAGATTTGGAAAGTATACGGAAACAACCGGACCCGGATTTCATTTCAAGATTCCATTTGGAGTAGACCGTGTTACTAAGGTACCAACTTTAAGAGTTCTTAGAGAAGAATTTGGATTTAGAACTCTTCAGGCAGGAGTTAATACTCAATATTTAGGATCTGAGAATGCTTCGGGCGAAGATAAGAAGAAATTGGATTCTGAAGGTTTAATGTTGACTGGAGAGTTGAATCTTGTTTATCTGGAATCTCTAGTTCAATATAAAATAAGGGACCCAGTCGCATATCTATTTAATATTAAAGAACCAATCGAGACACTTAGGGATTGTCATCAATCTGTCATGAGGGGAATTGTTGGCGACCAGAGCTTTGATGAAGTTATTGGTATGTCTAGAATAGAGAATCAAATTGCATGTAAAGAAAGACTACAGAAACTTATGGACACCTACCGGACTGGAATTGAAGTAACTTCAATAAACTTACAATCGTGTAATCCTCCAAAGGAAGTAAGAAATGCGTTTAATGGTGTTAACCAGGCTATGCAGCAAAAGGATACTAGAATTAATGAAGCAAAGAAAAAATATAACGCTGAAGTTTCTCAGGCAAGTGGACAGGCTCAGGAAACAATTAAGGGTGCGGAAGCATACGCCATACGAAGAGTAAATGAAGCGAAGGGTGA
>JBAXMY010000105.1:0-3026 GCA_037134055.1 archaeon | reverse complement strand
GCTGTTATCAAAGAATAGTGTATATCCTCCTCGTTTGGGTATCGTATAATTGTCTCGAATTTTTAAATCTCTTCTATAACTAAATGATATTGCAATCAGAATTGCAATCAGAAGTATGAGTAGATATAACATTTTTATATCTATTCTTATTTTTTTATCTTTTAAGGTCATTCTTATTTCAACCTCTTTTTGATTTCATCCCTCAGGGGTTCAAACATGAATGGACGTCCGTCATACTTCAGTATTTTATTTTTATCTTCAATAAAAATTCCAGTTTTTTCAGCTATTAGAGAAGATAGAAGAGAGGTTTTATTATTTTCAACAATGATCAAATTCTTTGCCTTCTTTAATTCCTTTATTATGTTTGAACTAAATGGTTCTAGGTAAATCATTTGAATAAATTTACAGTCCAGACCAGAAATTGCATCAACTATTGCTCCTTTCGTACTTCCCCAACCAATAACTAGATTCTTGCTTGCTTGCTTTCCATGAATTTTATAGGGGGTCATGCGATTAATCTCGTTCGAAAGGGAAGCATATCTTTCATATCTTCTGTCTGTGTATTCTTTAACGTTTTTGGCACTGCTGTCTGCTATTACTTTGTTGTTTGTTGTGTAGCTGCTAAATCGGGATGGCCAGGAGATTGTTTTCTTAGATTTTGTTATCTTTGCTTTTCCAGATAGTGGATAATAACTGTCTGCAAGATGTTTGTCTCCCAGAAGTATTCCAGGTATGCGATATTTTTGAGTGAGGTAAAATAGTTCGGATGTTTTTTCCATTGCCTCCATTGGATCTCCCGGTGCTGCAATGACTCTTACAAACTCACCATGTCCGGTGTGTCTGACCATACTCAAATCTTCCTGGGCAGTGTATGTTGCAGCTCCAGTTGCTGGACCAGGTCTCTGCCCCATGTAAATAACTAGAGGTACTTGAGCTCCTCCAGCTAGGCTTAGGGATTCGGACATTAAATCAAGTCCGGCACCGCTCGTACCAATCATTGTTTTTGCTCCGGTTATGGCACTTCCTATTGCTGCGTTTACAACTGCAATCTCTCCTTCTAATTGTACGGTAACATAATTGCTTACGGCTTCATTCTTTGCCAGAGAGAATAGAACTCCAGTGGCTGGAGTAATTGGATAAACATAGTAGAAGTCTAGTCCAGATTCTGTTGCACCTTGTGCAATGGCATCATTTCCATCCATCAATCTGAAATTGTGTGCTTTTCTTATTTTAGGTAGCTTAAGAGATCTTTTTTCACTCCCATATCCTGTTTTTGCTTCTTCTAGGTTTTCAGAGTATTTGCCAAGTTTTTTTAATTCAGCGTTCAATATGGAAAATTCAATCCCAAGAACTTTGAATACATGACCTGCAGCGGTAACGTTTTTGCTTTCTTTTATTATGATAGCATTCTTTTTTAGTTCATTCCTATGTGTGGACTCAGATAAATCATCCAGGGCAACCAAAATGTCAATGTCTGGCGAATTGCTGTATATTGGTTCATCTGAAAAGGTTATTAGGTTGTAGTTGTGTCCACCCCTAATGCGAGATTCATACTCTCTTGAAGCAAAAACATAGAATCCAGAGTCCATTAATCCGCGAGAAATAAGATTTGCAATAAAATTAGGTCCTTGTCCTGCCGGTCCACCGCATACAATGTTCCACCTCATTCTTTATATTGCCTCAAGGACTAAAACGGAAGATTATATTTAAAGCTATTGATGATACCTAATACCTTCTTTTATTTTTAGAAAGTTAGGGATAGTTCAGCCTGTTCAACTGTGTTGAAACAAGGGATTTTTGCTTTGACAAAGATATCATTAGCATGTTCCATGCTTTTTCCGCCAAGGAAGAGGGCAATTACTCTTTTTCTAGAGATTTTAGTGAAGTTTATTATTTCTTCCGCCGTATTGTCTATGTCAGTCATGCTTTGGGGAGTAAGTGCTACAACCAGGGTATCAATCTTGGTATTTTTCTCATGGGATTGTAGGGCATTTTTATAGTCTTCAGAGGTGGCAGTACCTAGAATGTCCTGAGGCTTATCAAATATGGAAAATCCTTTCTTTGTCAGTGCATCAGAGATAAGAACTCCTGCTCCTCCCGCATTTGTTATTATAAAAAGGTTTTTCCCAACCTTAATTTTCTTATTTGAAGAGCCCAAGAGTCTTAGAAGTGGTTTTCCGGATGCTTTCTCAAATGCTTCGATTAAACCGCTGCAAAGTTCGACATTTGACTGCTTTAGTACTCCCCGATAGATTGCATAGTCGGAAGCAATGCTTGCAGTATGACTAAACTCTGCCTTTTGGCCAACATCGGACGAGCCCCCCTTTACTGCAAATATCTTCTTCTTGCTTTTTTTGCAGATCTCCATAAACTTCTTTCCATTCTTTAATTTTTCAATGTAAAGAACTATAGATTTTGTTTTTTTGTCCTTTGAAAAGAATTCTATGAACTCATTGAATTCAAGGTCATCCATGTTGCCTAGACTGACAAAGTGTGAAAATCCAAGTTGTGTATTTAGTTTGCTAGATAGGTTCGAGATATAACTCCAGAGCGCTCCGCTTTGACTGATGAGAGCAATATTTCCTTTTTGAGGCATTGTTAGAGAGAACGTCAAATCAAGATTATTTTCTGGGGAACAGACTCCAAAACAATTAGTTCCTATGAATCGTATTCCATATTTTTTAGATAGGGTTAGAATCTTTTTTTCTCCAATCTTATTTCCCATTTCAGCAAACCCAGAACTAATGATTATCACATTTCTAATACCTTTCTTTCCGCATTCTTCTAGGGATTCTGGCACAAATTCTGCTGGAATTGCCATAACTGCAAGGTCTATCTCTCCAGGGTAATCGGATAATTTTCTGTAGCATTTCTGTCCAAGAAGAGTTTCATGTTTAGGATTAACTGGAATTATGGTAATCTCACTGTGTAGAGCTTTTTTTAGAAGTATTCCGCCGACTTTGCTTTCATTTTCCGATGCACCTATGATTGCAATTGATTTTGGTTCAAAAAAAGATTTTAAATTA
>JBAXMY010000104.1:0-3052 GCA_037134055.1 archaeon | reverse complement strand
CTGGGTCTACCGCGGCTCCGGGGTTCCGGACTTCGCCACGCACATGACCATGGACTTCGCCGCGCTGTGCCGCCGCGCCCGCGCCACCACCCTCACGGATGAGATGGCCATGCTGCTGCGCATCATCGACGAGGAAGGCCCGCTGGCACGCCAGGAGCTGCTCAACCTTTCCATCTACGGGGAGGGCACCACCAAGGACGCGCTGCGCTCCCTCTCCAAGGCGGGCGAAATAGTCATCGACGCCCTGAGCCGGATACGCCGGGTGCGCGACCTGGATATGGCAGTGCCCGAGGCGCGTCGGGCCCTGGTGCGCCACGCCTTCCGTAACTACGGTGTGTTCAGCGCCGAGCAGTTGGCCTCCTATCTGCGGCCGGTGCTCTCGATGAGGGAGACAAGAAAGATCCTTGCGCAGCTGGAAGCGGAGAACTTCCTGCGCAAGGGCTTCCTGCGCCGCGGCAGCGATACACTGATGTGGGTCCTGGCGGAGGATATAGGCGACATCGGGCCGCTGGCCGCGCAGGGCTTCGTGCTCACGAGCGACGACAATCTGGCAGTCTACCTGTATCCGCAGATAAGGGAAAGGTTCGGCGGCGCCACCAACGTCATCTTCAGCGGCACGAGCATCGCCGCCTCCTTCCAATCCCGCGTCAGGGGCAAGGACATCGTCATCCAGAGCTTCGACGGCGGCCGCGAAGAAAAGCGCATGCTGCACGATTTCATCCGTTCCCTCAATCTGACGTTGCGCGAATCTTTCGAAGGCGACGGCAACGACTATGAGATCCAGGATTTCTACGATCGCTTCATAGCCAAGGACGACTGAGGGGCGGTGTCGCGGGCGTCTTTGCAATAGTTAATATATCCTCCATTGGGTTTCAACCCTGTTTATCATGAAGATCCCCTGTGAACTCATCGTCTGGTATGTCCTGCCCTCCATACGCAGGGAGCTGGCACGCGAGCTGGTGGAGAAACATCATCTCAGCCAGGCTGAGGTCGCAAGACGATTCGGGGTAACCGATGCGGCCATCTCACAGTACCTTAAGTCGAAGCGCGGTACGAGCAAGGAGATCGAGAACTCCGGCAAGTACGAGGAGTTCCGGGCCGAGGTCGAGCAGGCGGCGAACCGCATCGTAGCGGGCAGCGACATAGTCACGGAAACCTGCCGCATCTGCGAGATGGTCAAGCGCAGCGGCATGCTCATCAAGGTCTACGAGATCCACACCGGGCTCAAGGCGCCGGAGTGCGTCTGTCCTGAGATGATGGAAGTCCGCTGAGGCCGTGGTACAGGTATTCCTGCGCATAGCCGGCGTAGGGGCCGAATCTCATGCGCGCGGCGGCGCTGAGCTTCTTGTAGGTCCCCTCCATCCCATATTCCTGCAGCAATATCCTCTCGATGCGCACGTCGATCGGGAAGGCCTCTAGATGGTCCAGCGAGAAGAGCGCCACGCAATCGGCCACCTTGTTGCCGATGCCCGGCATTTCCACAAGGCGGCGCACGCATTCCTCATAGGGCAGCGCCTCCAATCCGTCCAGCCCTCCGTCTTCTGCCAGTTCCGCGAAGGCAACGAAACGCTGGCAGCGGTAGCCGAGGCCGCAGGAGGCCGCCTCTCCCTGCCCGTTCAATATCTGGCGCGGCGTCGGGAATGAATAGACCTCTCCACCTAAGCGGCGGCCGAAGGTGCGACACACGGTCTCCACCATCTTGATGATGCGTGGAATGTTGGCGTTCGTGGCCAGAATGAACGAGGCGGCGCACTCCCAAGGCTGCTGCCGCAACAGACGAAGGCCGTGGTGGTTCTGCACGCAGGCTGCGACCAGAGGGTCCCTCCCTATGTCCTCGTAGATCGTTTCCAGATCATCATCTGCGCGCAGATACCGACGCAGCGGCTTCTCCTCCAGGCCGTGGGCCTCCACGCCGTCGTCGAGCTGGCGCAGGCGCACTAGTTTACCGTCCAACACGCCCTGCCACCACTCCTCCCGCCGTCTCCAGCGGAAGGCCTGCCCGCACGTCAGCGTGTGTTCCAGATCGATGTCGAGCGCCACCTTCATGGCGATTTCCGTGCGACGAACACCATGGTCTCGCTTCCCTTGCGGAAGGGGGAGAAGCTGTGGTCTCCGTAGGTGTCGACGACTTCCAGTCCGCACCGACGCATCAGCTCCACCGCTTCCTGGTGGAAGAGGTAGCGCAGCGTGAAGACGGTCGTGACGCGGCGCATCTCCCGGTCTTGCCGAGAGATGTCATAGAAGAAGTGCACCGTGGTCCTCTGCCTCGACGCGTCGAAGGTCTGCGCCTCGAACTTTGAGATGACCTCGCCGTGCACCGTCAGCTTCGTGCCGCGGTGGCGCAGCAGACCTTCAGGCCGGTCGAGCTGGGGGTTGAAGAGGCTCATGCAGAACAGGCCGCCCTCTTCCAAATGCTCGGAGATGTTGCGCAGCGCGGCCTCCTGATCTTCCGTTTCCAGGAGGTGCATGAAGGAGTTGAACGGCACGAATATGAGCCGGTACTTCCTTCCGCAGGAAAAGCTGCGGATGTCGCCGTGGCCGATGTGCACTTTCTCCTGGATGTCCTCGTCCAGTTCCTCCAGTTTAGCGGTGAGGCGGTCCAGCATGGCGTAGCTGCGGTCAAATCCAGTGATGTCGTAGCCTTCTTTGGCCAGGGGGATCAGCAGACGGCCGGTGCCGCACATGCACTCCAGGATCGGCCCGCCGGATTTCTCCGCCATCTGCCGGTAGAACTCCAGGTCTTCGGTCTGATCCTCATACCACAGATCATAGTACTTGGCGCCCTCCTCATAGATGTCGAAAACATCGTCAGAGCTTGTATCCGATCTTCCTGAGGAAGTCCCTTCTGTCCTTGAGTTGTTCATCGTTCTCCACTCCCGTTGGCGGGGACCCGTCGATCACGCCGACGATCCCCCTTCCTTGTTCGCTCTCCCCCACCAGCACCTGCAGCTGGTTGGCGGTGGCGCAGAATATGGTGCACACCTCGGGCACTTCCTTGAGCGCCCGCAACACGTTCACTGGGTAGCATCCGCGCATCAACAGGAGGAAGGAA
>JBAXMY010000103.1:0-3057 GCA_037134055.1 archaeon | reverse complement strand
GACTTTTACCACAAAACTTGATTTGAAAAACTAATGTTTGATTAACCACAAAACTGTCTTTGGAACACGAAACCCCGCCTTTTGGGTAGGTGCTGTGTGTGCCCTGCATGAGCAGCGCCCACCCGTCGGAAGCTTTATAAATATTTCAAAAATACAAATAATCTTTATAAAAGCATAACATCGGGTGTAATTTTTCCAGAGGGTGCAAATCCCTTATGTGCGGAGGTAACGTTCCGAAACATTAGCAAGTCGCAAGGTGGTTTATTGCGAAGTATACACTGAAGGAAGCGAGACTGCAAAATCCGGTACTGACGAACAGAAACGGTATATGAGGCTATAAAACGAGGATGAGCAATCACACCTTTGCAATGTCCAAATAACAAAACAATCGTTTGATAGTAGATGCCGCAGGAATCGGATGAAGGAAAAAGCTCTTACCAGGGGAGATCTTGGGATGGACTAGTATTCTATGAGCCAAGAGGTCAGCAGAAGCCATATTAACAGATGAAACGAGCTGCAATAGAAATGCAGAAGTCTCACAACACCTGCGAAGGGCTGAACATTAAGATGTTCCAAATTAAACAGGGATGTTTCGGCTAGCCTTGTTATAAGCGGAACAGAGCAAAATAGGTAAACAAATCAAGATGATTGAACAGGTATTAAATCAAAGAAACGTAATGAAGGCATACAGACAGGTATTGCGGAACAAAGGTTCTGCAGGCGTTGATGGCATGTCAGTAAAAGAACTGTACAAACACCTGACAAATAACAGGGAGCGTATAGAGTCAGAATTGCGTCAAGGAAAATACCAGCCACAAGCCATCTTAGGGGTAGAAATACCAAAGAGCAACGGGAATACACGCCTCCTAGGCATTCCCACAGTCACTGACCGACTATTACAACAAGCGGTAGCACAAGTAGTAGCTATCAGATTTGAGATGGAATTTGAGGATTACAGCTATGGTTTCCGACCCAATCGCAACGCCCAGCAAGCGGTATTAAAAGCACAGGAATACATAAACTCAGGTTATCAGCACATTGTTGATATAGACTTGAAAAGCTTCTTTGATGAAGTTGACCATTGTATTCTGTTGCAGCTACTTTATCGCAAGATAAAATGCCCTTTCACTTTACGCCTTATCAGAAAATGGCTTAGAATACCCATTATGATAAATGGGAAACTGGTCAAACGCAGAAAAGGTGTACCACAGGGAAGTCCTTTAAGTCCGTTATTATCCAATATCATGTTAAATGAACTGGACAAAGAAATGGAAAAACAAGGACTTCGTTATGTCCGTTATGCAGACGACTTTAGTATTTATACAAAAAGTAATCACGCTGCCCGAAAAACAGGCAACAGTATATACTCGTTCTTAAAGGACAAGTTAAAACTACCTATTAATAGGGAGAAAAGCGGAATACGAAGACCTGTGAACTTTACAATACTTGGGTTCGGTTTCGTTCCCACGTATGTGAAAGGTGACAAAGGCAAATATCAGTTGGTTGTAAGCGAGAAAAGTTGGAAATCACTTAAACAGAAACTCAAAACCATCACAAGAAAGACCACTCCATGCACTTTTGATGAACGTATCCATAAGTTAAAAGAAGTTCAAAGAGGATGGCTTCAGTACTTCCGTATGGCAAGTATACAAGTCAAACTCAGAGATCTCGATAGTTGGCTACGCAATCGTTTAAGGTACTGCATCTGGCATCATTGGAAGAAACCCGAACGGAAAAGGAAGAACTTTATACGTCTGGGAGTTGACCAAGACCATGCTTACTCATGGAGCAGAACGAGAATGGGAGGATGGGCGGTTGCTCAAAGTCCTATGCTTGTAACAACTATTACTCTTGAACGTTTGAAAAGGAGAGGTTATGATTCAATGCTCTTTTATTATCAGAATATTGCTCCACATCTTAATGAACCGCTGTATACGAGAACCGTACGTACAGTGGTGTGAGAGGCGCACTCCGTCAGCTTTGTCTGGCGGAGCCGTCTACTCGATTACCAACTGGGCGTATTTTCAAACAATTTGGAGTTTATGAACTTTTGAATTAACGAAATACACTTTAAAGATATAAATACTTTTAGATTCTCTCTATGTTTTTTTAAAAGATTTAGTTTTTAAGGTCGGCGGAAATAGGGGCGGAAAAAAGGCAGGCTCTTTTGCAAGTTTTGATGGTGCGTTGGATAGTGCGACTTGCAAATGTGCCTGACTGAGTGTGGGGTATTTTTTTTAATAATATTGGTGTCTGGTTTAAGAATTAGTGTCTCGGAGAGGAGAAACAAGGTCTCGGACATAAGAAATAACATCTCGGGAGTCTGAAACTGAATCTCGGAGGTAAGAAAATGAGTCTCGGGAGTGAGCGGATGAATCTCGGGAATGAGAAACTTAATCTCGGAGGTAAGAAATTGAGTCTCGGAAGTGAGCGGAAGCATCTCGGGAATGAGAAACTTAATCTCGGAATAAAGAAATTGAATCTCGGAGGTGAGAATATCAATTTCGGTAACAGGAAGTGGGATTACGGAGGTAAGAACATTAATCTCGGAGGTTGGAAATTGAATCTCGGGTGCGAGAAATATTTTTGGTAGTATAAAATATATTTATTCTTTTCGAGTTATAATAGTATCGAAGTTCATCTTATATATTAACCTTAAAATTATAAAATTATGACATCAGAACAAGAAAGCAGATTTAGTATGCAGTTGGTGGCTCGTGATTTTCTTATAGTGAATGCTCCCATTACTGCTTCGTTACCTAATTATGCAGGTTTTTTTACTGCGGTTAATAATGGCATTACTCAAATTCAGGTTATAAGAGAGCAACAGGAATTTGACAAAACAGGTATTGCCGTTAACAAAACTCAATTGAAAACGAGTTTAATTTCTCTGGCAATTGATGTAAGTCGTAAAGTAGTTGCTTATGCTACAATTGCAAATAATTCTGTTTTGCTCAAAGAAGTTAAGTACACCGAGAGCGAGTTGAAAAAAAGTGCTGATACTATTTTGAAGGACCGTTGCCAAGTAATTTATGATCGTGCTAATTCTAATTTGGC
>JBAXMY010000102.1:0-3153 GCA_037134055.1 archaeon | reverse complement strand
TACCAGAACTCGTGACTTCATACTTAAACGTTCTCAACTGATACTGTAAACTCCTGTCTTTTGATGAGATAATAACTTCTCCTTCTTGCATATGTTTCAACAAATAACTAAATCCATCCTCCTTATTTTTGAGCGTTGGCTCAAATTCAAGTATGGGTAAGGTTTTCTTTAATTCTTCCACCATTTGCAAACTCAGTCCAGCTTTCTCAACGCAAATCTTCTTTGGGTGATATATAGCATTTAATTTTTTTATATGTTCAATCTGACTTCTAAACTCAACGTTGTTTAATTCAACTATATTCTCCACTTTTATCATCTTTTCTTTATCTTTAGAAATAACCGTAATCACTGAACTATCCCTAACTCTGCCTATATCCACTCCAAAATAATATTCCTTATCTGGTTCTGGAAAATCAGAATAATCATATTCTCTGGACATTTTTCTTAGCAAGTCATAAGCAAAGAAATTGTCTATACTTTCTGAGAATTGTGCCATTATTTCACATTCAAAAAGAGCTGGAGGCATACTTGCTCTCTGTGCCTCAATAGATTCACTTGAAACATATTTATTTGCAGTTGAAGGAGTCTGCATCTTAACAAATAACGGATCATTGAAGAAATCCCAAAGTATTCCAGTCTTACCGGCTGGACTTCCAGCAGATACAAGGTTACCATATTCTCCCTTTTCATTCTTTATTGAAAGCATAGGCATTATCGCACCAAGGGCATCTTCCGGGTTTTCAAAAAAGGCACTTTCATCAAGAAAAATGTATGAAACATTTTGAAAACCTCTAATAAATGTTGTTGAAGGTAGAGGATATATCTCAGAGTTGTTTGTAAACTTACAACTTTCTGCATTTGACCTTTCAACTGAGTTAAATAATTCGTTATTTCTTCCTATATGCTGAAGAATTGTATCATAAAGTAAGTTAGACTGTCTTTGAGCAGGAGAAATTATCAAAATCTTCTGATTGCTTCTTGTTATAGCAATGTAAAGACAGGCAATAGAAATTGTAAACGACTTTCCAGTTGCTCTGCCTGCAACCCACACAAATCTCTTGCATTTAAGCATATTTCTAATTGCCTCAATCTGGTATTCTTGTAACTCAATTTCCAAAACATCCTTTGCGAATGAAATAAACCCATCTGGTTCAAGCCACGGGGTAATTTGTTCATCTGAGAAAGCAAAGATGCCTTTAGTTTCTAATATTTGTTCGCCTTTGAGTTGTCTGATACGAGTAGCTAAGTCGGTCTGTTTTGCCCTCGTTTCCAATGTAGAAGGTCTACCGCTCTGGTTATCTCGTACACGCAAATTGTTTCGTGACATAACCATCCTAATATTCTCAGGAGTTGCCTGGAAGTGAGAAGCAATGTAATCTACCGATTTGTTTGCCCCAAGCATCTCTTTTAAAAGATTGATCTCTCTATCAGTCCAACGAAGCATTTTTATCCTCCGTTATACTTGTTATATTATCTTTGTTAGATTTATTCCTGATAGACGTTTGATTATAAGCACAGCTCCGACAATAAAATATCTCTCCATCTTGAGTAAACATCCCCTCTTCAACCCTACAAGTAACGCAAATTGTGGCTTTTTTGACTTCTTTAACTTCGGTATCTTCTGTATTTAGATTTAGCGAAGTTTCCGAAGATGTAGAAGCAGGTATTGCAACATTAACATCCAATTCCTGAAAAGTTGGCAAGTTCAGCTTCTGATTATGTGCGTATGACTTATTTATTGCGTAAACTACCATATCTCTGTTAAGAACATCCTTTTCTATCTGTGTAGTTAATATTCCATACCTAACAAGTTGTTTTAGATTAGTTTCCAGTGCACGGTCAGTAATGAACTTGATACCTTGTTCGTTGTAAAGCTGTGTAACTGAGCCCTTTAGTGTGGGATTGGTTTCAAAATATGACAGAAGTCTTCTCTGATTGCTTGTAAGAGGTATCATATACTTGTTGTTGAATAAGGTTAGGAAGCATTCTCTTGCTATTTCGTAATCTCGTCCTTCTGCAATATAAAATCCTTTTTCATCTTGCTTTCTTTGATGCTGGTGCAATGCTGTAGATGCTGCAATGAAGTCCAGGAAACGTGGAAAGTTAGTTCTCATTAAGATATTTTCATTAGGAAAGTGTGGATAAATCTTGTTTGAGAAAGGAATACTAATCTTAACCCGTTTTAGAAGTTCCTGGGCTTTAATCAAATCAGGGTCATACTCGGGTAATTCTCCAGTCTGACGCAACTCTGCGTGTCGTTTCATTATTTCTGTTGTCTGGTTAACACTTTCATTAAGTTGAAGCAAAACCATCCTTCTGATCATCTCAGGATTAGGAGTTGCAGATGCAGTTGTAGTTATTATTACTGGTTTGCCCTTGACTTCAACATCAACTGCTCTTTGTTTGATAGTTACAGTAGCAGAGCTTCCATTGCTGCACATTACTTTGAATACATCACTATTCAGAACGCTTTCGCTTATATCTTCACAGTAGAATACTTGTCCATCCCAAGTCCAATCTGGCTCATATTTGGCGTTATGCCAGTAAGTTAGAACAGTTGGACTTATCCTTGTTCGTCTTACATAATATTTAGAAGGAATTATCTCAAGAGTCTTGCTAACAACATAGTCTTTTCCTGTTCCACTTTCAGAATTGACCAATAGATTATATGAAGCAACCTGATGATTTTCTACAAATCTTCCAGCAGAACAAAGAAGAATTACTCTTATTGCTTCTTGTTCTCCGACAACCTTCTTTCCAACCTCTTCAAGTAAAATCTCAAACAATTCTGGTTGTTGCAAAACATTTCTAATAAGAAACATCTTCTCTTTGTATTCAGGATACTTTTCCATCATAAACAAGTCAAAATTCTCTGGATCTATATTATACGGATCTCTTATAGCAATTTCCTTGTCGTTCAGAGTAAACGAACTGTTGTCAACTCTTTGTCCTGCCAAGATGTGGAAATCTCTTCCTCTTTTTGCTTCTTTTTCGTCAGTCATCTTTCACCCTGTAATTTAATTTAATTCCCCTAAACTTAACAATAGAAACATAACCCAACTCCTGGAACATTTGGATATAATCCCAGGCTTCACCTTTAGGAATACTATACCCGCGACAAACTTTCTCAAAGGCTACTGAAAAAGGTAAGTA
>JBAXMY010000101.1:0-3177 GCA_037134055.1 archaeon | reverse complement strand
GTCGATGATCTTCATATATCTTTATTTGATTTGCCCAGTTCTTTCCCAGAGAAATTCTACCCCTAACATTTACCATTGTTCCCACAACAATCACAATTAATCCAAAAATTGTCAATGGAGCACGTATACCTAAATCCGTAACATTCAAATCTCCAATTCTGAATCTAATAATCAAATAGAAAGCAATGAAAAAGAGGAACATTGTTCCAGTTTCCACAATACTTTTCTTTTCCTTCCTTGGCTTGTCTCCTTTAGCTTCCGCAAAATTGATCATTATGGACATCAATATGGCAAAAACACACAAAATTATTATTGACAATGAAATAATTTCGAATATGCCTCCTGGCGAATTCAACAACTTGTTAATAATTTCAATTGGATTTAGCATATTTCTTTCTGTGAATCATATTGAATGATGAGAAAGGGATTCTCTTCAAATCAGGAGTTATTATGTGGACACACTCTCGTTTCATGGAAGCCATGTCAAAATTGTATGCATCAATGAAAGAAGTAACGCTTATTCTAAATGTATTTTCATCGACAAATTTTATCTTCTCCTTTTCAGACTTTAGAAGGAAATATGGAGTTACAAATTGTCTCATTGCCTTTACAAATCCAGAAATGTCACAACAACCTTCCTGTTCTTTCACCCTATCCATGATGCTCTCAGCATCAAATGCAAAGGTATTATCAATTACCTGAATGTAATTCTTTATATCAAGCATTCGTGTTATGGGAACAAATTCATCCTTTGAACGGTAAAGATAGGTAACTGCTACTCTATCAATATCGCAGGGCAATGGTACGAAATCGCTTTTCTTTAGCATCCCCTTGGTTTGCTCTTCAATTCTCTTTAGAATTCCAGTGAGAGTAACTCTATCTTTCAGATTATGTTCTTTCTTCAATCTTCCAAAGAAGGCGATTGGCTGGAAGTTTATTCCTCTAACGCACTTAGTTTTTATTCCAAACTCTATAATCTGTCCAATTTCCCCATCATTTATGCCCTTTTCAACAGTTGCAACCAATGTGGTAGGTATTTCATACCTATCCAGATTTTCTATGGCTTTTTTCTTTATATCTAGAATGTCCCTACCCCTCAGATAAGAGTAGGTTTTAGCATCAAACCCGTCAAACTGCAGATAAATTTCAAAACCTCCTCTGAATTTACTCAGCTCTTTTACAAACTCTTCATCCTGCGCCAGTCGCAGGCCATTGGTATTTAACATAACATATTTGAATTTCTTCTCTCGTGCAAGTTCAATTATTTTTATTATATCTGGATGCATGGTTGGTTCTCCACCACTTATTTGCAATATCTCTGCTTTTCCAGATTCGGCATCCTGGAAGAAATCCATCATTTCTCCAATCTTCTCAATTTTAAGTGGTTCTCCAGCACCGGCGCATGCATAGCAAACAGGACAACCCAAATCACAGAGAGGGGTAACTTCAATTAGTCCTATGCAGGTATGTTGTTCATGGTCTGGGCACAGACCGCAGTCAAATGGGCATCCCCTGTCCACAAGTGTTTGTGTTTTAGAAGATGTGCTTGGCTTATTGTATGAATGTCTATTGTTATAGAATTCAGCATCCTCCTCAAGCAAATCAATCTGCTCACCATGCTCTTTGCAATTCTTCAAAAGATATATGGCTCCATCCCTTTCGATTATTTTAGTGGGAATTGTTTTCATACACTGAGGGCACATTCCCAAAGTAAAAGAAACAAGTTTGTAATCTCTTTGTTCACCCATGGGGGAGAGAAAAAACAGAAGTATTTAACCTTTCCCCATAATTTTCCCCATAAATTAATAACGACAATATATCTAACATTCAAATAATTCAATCAAATATGACAAAATTAGAAAAACTAATCTCCAATGGAATATTATAACTAAATTTAGTACTTCTTTCTTTTATGGCGATGCGGATGCCTTGGAGTTCTAAATACTGGATCTTCAAAGAACAAATTTTCACGAGCACGACTTCTCGCAAAGAATACTATTACGAAGGCAACAACCATAATAACAATAATTAAAACAATGATCTTGACAACAGTCCTATCGGGAGGATTATTGTCAAACTTGTATTCTTGCCCTTCAGAATCATTAGATTCCACATCTGTAGAATTGGAAATAGGATTTATCTTAGGATGTATCAATTCATTTATGCTGGTTATTGTCAAATTTGCTCGGCCATTCTTTATTCCGTTCAATCTAACAAGTAGGTCATAGTATTCAGAAGAAGTCAAATTGAATTTCTTTTCCTCGAATGGCACAATGACAAAGTTAATTGGACTGCTTCGTAGAGTCATGTTCACATAGTCCGTAGTAACTTTTTCCAATTTTAGAGTGTGACTCTCTCCACCCGTTCCTATGGAAATACTCGAGCCAGATCTACCAAATCCGCCGTCCCCAAATGAGGATGGAATTTCAAATTTTATACTATCTCCTCCACTTGCTTCACGTGTATAGCTTGCGTTTCCAGTTCCACCACCCCCGCCGGTTGAGGTAAATGTAAGTGTTCCTATATTGTATGTACTGCCAATCGATCCTCCTCCACCCCCACCCCCTCCACCGCCAGAGCTAGGAGGTGTTGGCACAGCACTGATTGTGAATGAGCTTGAACTCGAATTACCTATATTTCCTGCGATATCAGTGCAATTTATCTGCCAGACATAGGTTCCAGGAGTAAATGTGCTGCTGATGTTATTTGTTTCATTGCCAATTGCACTCGCATTGCTTGCAACGAAAGCATTGTTGACAATAAGACTGCAGGAACTTATATTCAGATTGTCTGAAGCATTATAATAAAACATTTTTTCAACGGAATTCGAAGTCTCGCTCTCGGGCAATGGTGATTGCAGAGTTACATTTGGTGGAATCAAGTCGACATTAAACCAAATTAAGTTAGAAGCGTTCATATTTCCAGCACGATCATTGCAGTAATAGGTTAAATTATGTGCCCCACTAGTTATGCCCGAGTAGGTATTATAGAAACTTAGGTTATTAGTCGTATTGAGTGTATAGTTTGTCAGCCCATCAAGATTAAATAAACAACTTCCAGGTTCATTCAAGCTCAGGAGATCGACATTCGTTATCTGAGAATTATAGTAACTTCCATTGATCGGATAGATTACAGCTATTATTGGTTTTGTCAAATCATAGGAAATGGAATAATTTG
>JBAXMY010000100.1:0-3219 GCA_037134055.1 archaeon | reverse complement strand
TCATTTTCTTGAATTCATCAGTCTTATAAAAATCGCACAGTACTTCATACAACACCTGTTGAGAAACACCAAATACTGGAGAAACATCATGACTCGTTACCTGCTCCAAACTAATATTTGTATTGAAACGCCCATTCAAGAAAGGCAAAGCCGTCTCAAATAAAGGTACCAGAACTCCATCCAAATCACTTCCAACTTTAATTATCATTTTTCCTAGACTTAATCATTATGACACTATAAAAGCATTTATGTCCTAAAATGAAAATTCACCACAATAATATTTATAAGCTCAGGAAAACGGAGAAAAATACTGAAGATGACATTAAATTTCAACGAAGTAGCAAAACTGAAAGAAAAGAAGATAAATGCTGGAGATAGGTGGGCATATGTAGCAGACTTTAACACAAAACACAAAGGTGACGAGCTAAAGAGTACTGAAAGGATTGATGCTGAGATACCAGACATTCTACATATAATCAGCCAGGGTGGAAAGGTGGGCGTTTTAGCACATAAAGGAAGATTCAAAGACGGAGATGCTGAAAACCTGGACTTCGTAGTCCCATATCTTACAAGCAAGCTAGGACATCGTGTAGTCTATTTCCCAGAAAATAATACTCCTGCTGCTGTAGAATTTATCAAAAACATAAGACCTGGAATGGTTGCCGTAATGGGTAATGTTAGACAGCACCCCGGAGAAGAGAAAAATGATCCAGCTCTAGCCGAACAATTTGCAGCCCTTGCAGAGGACGTTGCTGTAGGTGGTTTCGGAAAAGCACATAGAGAAGAAGCATCCAATGTGGGAATTCAAAAATTCAAAAGAGCATACGCAACCGACAATCAGCTAAAAGAGATGGACAAACTTGCACTCTGGGCAGGAAAAGACAAAAACACCTATTCAGTCGCAGTTCTCGGAGGAATAAAGAAAGAAAAGATCACCACAGGATTAGCAGGTTTCGTTGAGACCTATGATGCAGTAATTCCTGGAGGAATTGTTCTTAATACAATAATGAGAGTCATGGGCTATCCAGTCGGTGCATCAAAATTAGAAGACGGAGGCAAAACATTTGAAAGGGCAGTTTCTGCAATTCTATCTGGCCCGCATTCTCACAAAATTTTAATGCCTGAAAAAGTCATAATGGCAAAAAAAATAGATGATGGTCAACTTATTGATCAAAGGTACAAACCTCTCAAAGAAGGAATCCTGGAAGGATATCAATCCGTCGACTTCGTCCCATCTCAGGCCCAGTTAGATTCTCTTGAAACCATGGTTTCTCGACAAGGCAGATTGATTCTGGCAGGCACACCAGGTATTTATCCACAATTCCCTGAGGCAACTGAAGCAGTCTTAGCAAGAATGAGAAAAAATAAAGATAGATGCGTCGTTCTAGGCGGAGACACTGCTGCAGAAGTCAACTATGACGGTCCTAGCTCAACGGGTGGAGGATCAGCACTTCATTTCGTAGCATATGGAACAACGCCAGTATTCGAAGCTCTTAGAAAGAATTTTCATACATTTGCACATTAAAATTATCTAGGATACATTTCAAACAAACTTAAACATTCTTTTCTCATAAACTCTTTAATGAGAAACATCTTTCTTGGTTTCTCATTCTCCAGCAGTTTACTACAAGGAACATAGAACGACCTTGATACCTTGTTAGATTTCTTTCTTTTCTTGGCAAGTGCAGTCATATCAGCCACGCTGATTCCATAGACAATGCCCTTCATCCTTGCCCAGGCCGCCGTCCCAGTACAAACGCAACAAGGTTCATGAGTCGTGTAGAGAATGCAGTCTTCAAGATAAAGTGAATTCATCAACTTGCATGCCTTGGAAATTGCAAGGCATTCAGCATGCGCTGCAGGAGTCTTATCTCTGAATCGTCGTTGCTCACTTCTCGTCAGAATTCTTCCATTTTTGACAACGACTGCTCCAATTGCATACTCTCCATGCTTAGCACTTTTCTTTGCTTCTGCAATCGCAGCCAACATAAATCTCTTTTTTGCTATGTAACTCATTTTTAGACAATTTTACCATAGCCCTAAGAAACTTCAGTTTCTGGGTTTAGCGAAATCATATGATTTCGCCATAACCAATAAGGCGCCAGTGATTATTAATGTTTCTTGCAATTCCAACGCTGTCTCCCTTGAATGGAGTTATTGGTACTTTAAGCAGGAATTCAATCTTATCGCCCTGCATCTTCTTTACGAATCCAAGAGTCATACTCGTATTAACGCTAAGAAGCAAGGATTCGGAAGGCTTAACATTCTCTGCCTTCACGTGTCCACCCAAACCAAAAACTTCTGGGAATAATTTGAACTTGACAGATATTGCAGAACTAGATTCTGGCAACTTCCCTGACAGTGAGGCAACACATCCTGCAAGCAAGTCTGCCTTTCCAAGAGCCATATCTAACTCCGTTTCGATGGACATACTTCCTCCAGGTGTCAATTCCTGAACTTCATTTGTTCCATTGAACAGTTTTCTTATCTTTGTGTTTAATGTCTTGTAATGGAATTGATTTGCTTCCTTGATTACTCTGCCAGGCTTAATTTCAATCTTGTCTCCAACCTTAAGTGTTCCTTGCTTCAGAGTTCCACCAAGAACTGCTCCATGCATTTCATTCGGCGTTGTACCCGGTCTGTTTATATCAAAGCTTCTTGCAATGACAAAAACAGGAATTCCCTCCTTGTTTCTTGCTGGTACTGGAATTTCTGCAATTGCCCTGTAGATTTCATCAATATTTACATCCTGTTGAGCAGAAACTGGAATTATTGGTGCATCGTCATACTTTCCCTTCAAAAGCAATTTGATCTCATCATAATTCTTCTTTGCCTGTTCCCTATCGACCAAGTCAATCTTATTTTGTACCACAATCAAATATTTTATCTTCTTAGCTTCAAGAGCAAGCAAATGTTCTCTTGTCTGTGGTTTGACACCCTCATTCGCAGCAACAACAAGAATTGCACCATCAATTATGGCTGCTCCAGACAACATTGTTGCCATAAGCATTTCATGTCCTGGAGAATCAATAAAACTTACATGACGTATTGGAGCACCGTTCTTTATATTATATTGGTCACCATCCTTGTAAATAACGACATCCGCATATCCTAATTTGATTGTAATTCCTCTCTTCAACTCTTCCGAGTGCGTATCGGTCCATTTTCCACTTATTTTCGACAACAGAGTCGTCTTCCCATGATCAATATGTCCAACTA
>JBAXMY010000099.1:0-3230 GCA_037134055.1 archaeon | reverse complement strand
CATAAAGTCTCCGAAACCTTTCTTCTTCCCCGCCTTGGCAACAAAATATAACATAATCCCAAATAGGAAAAACACAATTATTGCAAACACCACAATCACTAGATCGCTTGTCTGCGATACTCCAGCCTGCCCAGAAGTTATTTCCAGTGCATTTGCATTCATTACCTCGGCAACAGCACTAGAAAATGCAATTATTCCCTGGCTAACATTTCCCGCATCCCTCAAGGAGACATAATTTTCATCCAGCAGTCTGCCAATCTTACCATCTGGCAATATTCCCTCAACTCCATATCCTGAAGCAGCATAAATCTTATTCTCGGCTTTACAGTAAAGAATAAGGAATCCATTACTCTTATCTGCCTTCCCAACTTTCCAAGTATTTCCAATTTTAACAGCTAAATCTCCTGGAGCATATGGACTACATTCCGAAACAGAAACAAAGGTCATCTCAGCAGTCGTATTCTCTTCGACATAAGCAAACAAACCACGCATACTTGCAGCCTGCTCTCCGCTCAGAACACCGGCAAAATCATTTACATACTTATCCTTATAGTCAGGAATCGCATCAATGGCAAGTGCAAAGCTAAAGCTTAATAGCAGTACAAAAACGAATAAGCCTATCTTTTTCATACCTATCTATGTAAAGATGAATATTTAAAAATGTGTTTCTTCACCTTTTTACATGGTAAAAATAATAGGCCGTGGTGCAGAAGCAATTCTTTCCCAATCTGGAAAGCATTTGCTAAAGCAAAGAGTTGCCAAGGGATATAGACTTCCAGTATTAGATGAAAGACTCCGCAAATCTCGAACAAAAAAAGAATCCAAGTTGCTAGAAAAAGCATTCAAACTGATTCCAACTCCAAAACTGATTAAATCCTCAGATAAAGATAAGGAAATCACCATGGAATTCATCAAAGGCAAGAAACTTTCCGAAACCCTAGACGATTTAAAGAATTCCAAGTCCGTCTGCCAGCAAATTGGGAAAAATATTGCCAAACTTCATGATGCAGATATAATTCATGGAGATCTTACCACGTCTAATATGATTCTCAAGTCTGGAAAAGTATATTTCATTGACTACGGACTTGGTTACGAGTCAAATAAGATCGAAGATAAAGCCGTTGACCTGCATTTAATCAAACAAGCCCTCGAAGCAAAGCACTTCAAACACTTTGAAACCTTTTTTGCGGCCGTTCTGCAAGGATATAAAGAATCGAAGCACAGTAAGGAAACTCTTAAACGCCTAGAGGCTGTTGAAAAACGCGGGCGCTATAAACAAGCCTACTGACGCTGAATTCTATCCATCCAGGCAACATGACTTTCTATGCTGTTGAATGTTGAAAACAACACCCCACTAAGATTATACTCTTTTTCCTCATTCTCAGCCATACCTTTCAAGAATTTGTCTGGTAAATATCGCCCAAACATTAAATTGAGAAACAAAGTTGGATGAGAACGCATATAATTCATAGTTTTTTTCGGACTAAATTCCTTTAATAAACCAAACAAATTCTTTTTCTCAACTGCTCCAATGATGCTTGCAATAAACGGCTTGTCAATTCCATTCTCTCTTAAGTTTCCAACATACCTCAAGACAGATTTATAATCAAAATCTAAATTACCCACAATATAGGTCACAAACTCTTGCTTTCCTTTCAAATAGCAAACCAAAGTCTCTTCTGGAATGAAAGGATGTCCTGTGGGGTAACTTCCAGTTCCAACATGTCTGAAGGTACTCAAATAACCCATATCTGCCAAACCATGTAAAAGAGTAAGAGAATCATGATATGGCCCTCTGGGTTTGGATTCATCTCCTCCGATTATGAATACATCGTCAACTCTGCATGTTAAAATAGTTGCAAGAGTCTTCTTCAGATGATCTTGCCCCTCTAACAGCCTAGCAGGCAAATGTGGAACAAACTTCAAATCAAACTTACCAGCACATTCCTTAAGAAAAAAAGTCATCTTATCAATATCGTGGGTCGCAATCTGAACCGTACTTCCCTCTGGCACAAGTTCAAGCTTGGGAATAACTGATTTAAAGGGTAAAACTTCTATTCTAGACTGAGTTACTAATGACTTTATATCCACCTAATTTGAGAGTGTTCGAAGCTAATAAACTTTCTGAAAGAATACTCATAAAAGAGAACACATTTATTTTTATACCCTTTATACATCAAAAAATCGATGGAAGCAGTTGTGCAGATTAGGGGCATAGATTATCCAGCAAGAGAAGAATGGGCAGACATTCTTAGAACAAAGAGGCAGGAATATGCCCTGCGTCTAGAAGAAATGATGGGAGATTCCAACTATTCCGGGCACACTGGCCATGTTATGAAAATAATAAGAGAAAGAAATCCAAGGCTCATACATGATGAAAGAGAAAAGGAATTCGCATATTGGTTAAGACAGATGTTCAAAAAGGAGATAATTGATACCCTTCTGGCGAATAAAAAAGTCGAGTGCCAAGAACACTACAAGGGGCTTATTAAAAAGTTCCCAGGCTTGGAAATTAAATATCTAAAGACATACCTCGACTCAGCAAGATTAATAGAAGACTACTGTAAAACAGGTGGCGCTGAGCTAAAAACTCAAGAAGTAAAGACAAAACAATAACATTAAAAACCTTCCAAATTCTTATTACATTGAAGCCCCTTAGTCTAGTGGTCAAGGACGCGAGCCTTTGGCGCTCGAAACCCCGGTTCGAATCCGGGAGGGGCTATTTTCTTGTTCTAAGAAGAAAATAAAAAAGAATATATACTTGAATGCATAAGAAACTCAATGGCACTTACACTAAATGAATATGTCGTGCAGTTAGATAAAAGAAAAAAGTTAGAAGGACCTAGATTAATATCTGTTGAAGACCTCGATGCGCATGATTCGGGAAGACCATTTCCATTTGGAAAAAATCCAGATGGCTCAGCAAGAAATGCTGATCAATATTATGACTCATTTGGAAAATTCATTGATTCCATGGGCGGAATTGGAACTCCAGTAAGAAGACCTATGGGATGTTATTAGTTACAAACTAAAAAATAAATTTACTTCTTTGCAACAACCAGCTTGAAAACTCTTATTTCACACAAAGCCAATGGATAAACCTTCTTCAACTTCATGATCAAATCCTTCTGAACCTTATTTGATAATATATCTGAGAATGCTTCCATTACTGGTCTTGTTCTTGCCCATGATTCCAAATAGGTTTTAGCTTCAACTCTAAGTGAATTTCT
>JBAXMY010000098.1:0-3296 GCA_037134055.1 archaeon | reverse complement strand
CCGCTTGCGCACGACCTGGCCGCGGGGGCTCTCCTCGGCAAAGACCTCCGCAGAGAAGCTGAATATCTTTACCTTCGGATCAAGCCAACAATCGGAGGTCAGGCCGCTCTTGTGGCAGGTCTGCTCCAGGAACTCCTCGGGACCCCAGCCCCATTCCACCGGGACCTGCGGCAGCAATAGTCCGCGGCGGAAGCCCTTCTCCATGATCAGACCATCCCGTCCTATGACGATCATCTTCGGGAGCTCGCTCCGCTTCTCCACCATCATCTCCACGGGAGGGGTGAGGACACTGACCTCGACCACGATGCCATCCAGCTCCTTCGCATCCAGCGGAGGGAAGCGGGGATCGTGGCAGGCGGATGACGCTGCCTCGAGCAGTGCTTGGGTCAACGGATAAACTGGTTCGGGGAAACCTATGCAGCCACGCAGTTCGTGCGCTGGATAGGTGGATAGGGTCACAAATGCGCCCCTCTTTTCGCGGAAATCCGACGGTGCATGGACGGCGCCAGATGTGTCTCCTCGAGCCTCGGCGTCCACGGCCTTGCGTGCTATGCGCACCGCCACTTCCCCTTCGACTTCGTTCATGTTTCTCCCAGTTGCCATTCAACTCATCTGATATATCGTTTGTTCTTGCACCGGGTTGGAAGGCGATAGATTGTGGCCAGACGATCATCGTACATTCCTGGATACACAGAACGAGAATGGCATACCATTATATCCGCTCCCGGGGAATTGTCATTCATGAAGGCCAGGACAGCGGAGATTATGGTGCGTGATGTCATGACGCGCTCGCCCCGCACCGGCGAGCCAGGCATGTCCGTGAAAGATGCAGCCGCCAGTATGAGGGACCACAAGGTGGGCTCCCTGGTCATCATCGAAGAGGGGAGGCCCATCGGCATCATCACCGAGCGGGACCTGGTCTACAAGGTGGTGGCGCAGAACAAGCAGGCGTCACTGCTGCGCGTCGACGAGGTCATGAGCACCCCAGTGATAACGACCACCGCGGAAACGGCATTGCAGAAGGCGGCCAAGACCATGGCCGACCTGCGCCTGCGCCGGCTTCCGGTCATAGAGGGGGAGAAGCTCGTAGGCATGCTCACGGAGAACGACATCCTGAGGCTGTCCCCCTCGCTGATCGAGATCACGAGGGAATGGGAGAGCATCTCCTTGCGGGGCAGCAAGACCCCTGGAGAGACGACCTCGGAAGGCTACTGCGAAGCGTGCGGTGCCTTCTCCGACGAGCTGCGTGAAATGGACGGGGACCTGCTGTGCCCCGAATGCATAGAAAGTAAGTGATGGGGCCCGTAGGCCCCTTCTAATCTAGTCCAGTTTGATCTTCTTGAGCTTCGGCTCCGGGGCCGCCTTGCCTTCCTTGCCGTCGCACTCCTGGATCTTGGCGTCAAGCATGGCGCGGAACATGAGGAGCATCTCCTTCTTGACGGCATCCATGGTGAGAAGCTCGGCGATCGCATCCACGAATGTCTTGGCAGCAAGATCATTCATGTTGCGGGCCACATAGCATTGACCGAGTTTTCCCATGGCCTTCAACCGGACACTCGGATTGCTGCGGGCGCGCTGAAGGTGCCCGATGGCCTCCTGCGGGAGACCGGCATCCATGAGGGCTATCGCCAGTTCGTAATGAGCAATCAGATCGGTGGGATTACGCTCCACCCTCTCCCGGGCAGCGGAGAGGATAAAGTCTGCCCTCTGCTTATCGAGTTCCTTCATCTCCTCTTGGAGACGGGGAGCCTCGGGATCGTCGGGTGCAGCCGAGGCAAGGTACTCCTCACGCGCTTTGTAGGCTTCCTCGATCTGACGGAGTTGAATATCGCTGATTTTACGGACAATGGTGGGATCAGCCCCCCCGGAAAGACCCAGAGCGTACTCGTACCACTGAAGTGAATTCTCGTAGTCACCCTTCTTTTCGTAGAGTTCGGCGACACGGCGGGACTTGTCGATGCTTTGAGGCTCGGCCTGCACTCCGGCTACAAGTTCGGCGATCTGGCTGTCGATCATGTCTTCACTCTTGACAACGCGATTTTGCTGTTCCAAAGCAACGGCCTGATCCTTGTCCTTGATCAGGTCACGGTAGCTATCGGCCACTTCCCACCCGCCCTGCTGCACGGACTGGGCAGCCGATGCATCCTTGCTTCCCTTGACTGCGACGATGTCGTTGGGATCCAGAGCCAGAATGCGATTATAGATTTCCACGGCGCGCGTAGGATTGCGCGGGATTCCATTCTCATCGCGTTCCATGCAAAAATTTGCATAACGGTAGAGCTGGGTCTTGTCCTTGGGATTGATCTCTATGAGGCTTTCGAAGGCAAAGATCGCCAATTCCTTCATGGGAGGTTGGCATTTCATGGCTGCTTCCTGAAGCATCACATTGGCCTGAGTATTGTCAGGATCATCGGCCAGAATCTCTTCAAGGGCCGGCAGAAGCGCCGTGATATCATTCTTCTTGAGCAAGCTGGAGGCCTTCATCGTGGCAATCTGGGATCCGCCCGTAATTCCGGAGAGAAAGCTTTTCTTGACTGTCTTGGATTTTTCCTTCGAAGCGCGGCGGGCCAATTTACGGGCGTCGAGAAATTCAGGAACGATCTGGAGCAGGCTCTGACAGATCTGGGTGGCGTAGCCATAATTCCTGAGCTCCATGGCACTTACCGCCTTGAGCCATGTCTGCTTCTGTTGTGGGGAGAGGTCTTTCTGAGTTTTCAAGAGATAATAAGAATGGGTACCCTAAATGATTTCCGCTCACTTCGCAATCACTCTGAAAGAAAGGCAGGTGTCACGCGTACCGAAGCTTGAAGTGTTCCCCGGGCAGGGATCGAGACAATCCCCTTTTTTGTCTCAAAGGGGACGGGCGGATTGCTGTCAGGAAGCCCCCAACATGGTTCCACACAGAGAAAAGGGTCACCATTACTCCAGAGCGTGAGGTAGGGAGCCGCCGTGTAATCGCAGGTCACGCGATGCCCGAGGGCAGGTGCCTCAAGGATAAAGTGACGATCCGTCACTCCCCCAAGATCCAGGATATACGAACCAGGCAGGTCTTTCTTTGGAAAATATTCCTCCGGCATTTCGCCGCCTGCAAATTCAATCACCTGTGTCGTCCCATCAAGAAAATCACCCGGAGCCATTTCGCGCTGATAAGTTCCCTTGGGCATCAGCAGTCGCGCACCCGCAAGATCCCCGACGGCAAATCCCGGATGCCATCCGAATCCAAGAACAACCGGATGCTCCTCCTGATTATCGAAGTTAAAACTCATCTCCATGGTTCCCTGTCGGAGAGTATATGC
>JBAXMY010000097.1:0-3352 GCA_037134055.1 archaeon | reverse complement strand
GTACCAGGAGGGCATGGATATGGAAGATGCAGCCATCCTCGGTCTGAAGGCCCTCAAGAAGGCCACCGAAGAGGAGAAGCTCAACCCCAAGGCAGTGGAGATCGGAGTGGTACGCCGCACCGAGAGCTTCCGCCGCCTGACCGAAGATGAGGTCGATAAACTCATCCAGAAGGTCAACTCCGCGTAAGACGTGGTCAAAATGGTCGACCTAGAGGATGCGATAGTCGCCCGCTTCGAGTCGCATGGCGAAACGTTCGAGATACTGATCGATACGAAGATCGTCAACCAGCTCAAGGAGGGAAAGGACGTCGACCTCTTCGACCACATGGTCGTCGACGAGATCTTCAAGAATGCGCACAAGGGCACGCGCGCCGCCGAGGACAAGCTGAAGGAGGTCTTCGGCACCACCGACGTTGGCGAGATCGCCAAGGTCATAATCCTCAAGGGAGAGGTACAGCTCACCGCACAGCAACGCAAGGAGATGCTGGAGAACAAGCGGCGCCGCATCATCACCTACATCGCCCAGAATGCCATCAACCCCCAGACGGGAGGGCCGCACACCGCTCAGCGCATCGAGATGGCCATGGATGAAGCCAAGGTCCATATCGACCCATTCAAGTCAGTGGAAGTGCAGGTAAAAGATGTGCTGGACAAGCTGCGCCCGCTTATCCCCATCCGTTTCGAGAAGATCCGCATCGCCGTGAAACTCAGCGCCGACGAATACGGCCGTTGCTACGAGGACCTCATCCATTACGGGAAGATAACTAAGGATGAGTGGCAGAAGAACGGGGACTGGATCGGCGTAGTGGAGATCCCCGCGGGCATGCGTGACGACCTTTACGGCCGCCTCAATGAGCGGACCAAGGGCAATGCCCAAGTGAAGCAGCTCAAAGGTTGAGTCATGTGCTTCCAGCATCAGATTCCTAGGGAAAGTGATATGGTATGAACAGGGAGAATGGAAATCCTAGCAGAGAGATAGTTCTGCCCGGCGACCTTCTGGACAGCGGTCGCTTGAAGGCCGGGGCCGGGGCCTATACCCATGACGGTAAGGTTTACGCGGCCCAGCTGGGCATCAAGAGTGTCAAGTCCAACTTCGTGAACGTCATTCCGCTTGGCGGGAGGTACATACCTTCCCCCGGGGACAGCATCATCGGCAAGGTAGTGGACATCGGGCCTTCCAACTGGCTCATCGACATCAATTCCCCCTACCCAGCGCCTTTGCATGTCAATGAGGTGCCGTGGAGGGTTGAATTCGGCGACACCTCGAAGTACCTCGGCGTCGGCGACACCATACTGGCCAAGGTCCTGATGGTCGACGAGACGAAGAGGGTGCAGGTCACCATGAAGGAACAGGGCCTGCGCAAGCTGCAGGGGGGCCAGGTCATCGAAGTGTCCCACAGTAAGGTGCCGCGCGTCATAGGCAAGGGCGGCTCCATGATCCAGATGATCAAGGGCTACACCAACTGCCGCATCTTCATAGGGCAGAACGGTCGCATCTGGATAGACGGCGAGATAGACAGCATGGTCTACGCCATCCGCGCCATCCGCATGATCGACGAGTGCGCGCAGCAGAGCCATCTCACCGAGATGGTCAAGGAATACCTGGAATCGCTCCCGAAACCAACAGTTGCTTAAGGTGATGAAATATGGGTGGAAATTCTAACATGAAGTTGATAGATGACAACGGCATCAGGATCGACGGCCGCAAGGTCGACGAGCTGAGGCCCATCAAGATCGAGGCCGGGGTGCTCAAGAGCGCCGACGGCTCCGCTTACGTCGAGATCGGAAAGAACAAGGTGCTCGCCGCCGTGTATGGCCCAAGGGAGTGCCACCCGCGCCACATGCAGAACCCGGCGAAGGCGATCGTACAGTGCAAGTACAATATGATCTCCTTCTCCGTGTCCGACCGCAAGAGGCCAGGACCGGACCGCCGCTCCGTGGAGATATCTAAGATCATCTCCGAGGCGCTCGAGTATGTCGTTTTCACGGAAAACTTCCCGCGCACCTCCGTGGACGTATACATAGAGGTACTGCAGGCCAACGCCGGCACCAGGTGTGCTGGACTGACCGCCGCCTCCGTCGCTCTGGCTGACGCGGGCATCCCGATGCGCGACCTCATCCCGGCCATTGCCGTGGGCAAGGTCAATGACCAGGTCGTTCTCGACCTCAACAAGGAGGAGGACAACTTCGGACAGGCAGATGTGCCGATGGCCATGCTGCCCCGCACCGGCGAAGTGCTCCTGCTCCAGATGGACGGACACATGACCCGCGATGAGTTCAACCGGGCCATCGAGATGGGCAAGGGCGCCTGCGAGCAGATCTACGAGATGCAGAAGGCCGCCCTGCGCAACCGGTACAAGGTCGAGCCTGGTGCCGACGACGCAGACACGGAGGGCTGAACATGGCCAGATCTATTGTTTCCGAGATCAAGAGGGATCACATCCACAAGATGCTCGCCAAGGGCCGCCGCATCGACGCGCGCGCCTGGGACGAGTACCGCCCCATCAGCATCCAGACCAATGTCAGCGAGACCGCTGAGGGCAGCGCCCGCGTGAAGCTGGGCAACACCGAGATCATTGCCGGTGTGAAGATGCTGGTCGGATCTCCCTTCGCCGACACCCCAGACCGGGGCGTCCTGAGCACTAACGCTGAATTGATCCCCATGGCTTCGCCGAGCTTCGAGTCCGGACCCCCGGACGAGAACGCCATCGAATTGGCCAGGGTCGTCGACCGCGGCATCCGCGAGTCGCACATGGTCGATCTGGAGAAGCTGTGCATCGAGCCCGGCAAGGAAGTATGGATCAACTTCGTGGACATCTACGTCCTCGACTTTGACGGCAACCTGTTCGATGCTTGCTTCCTCGGCGCGGTCGCTGCACTGAAGTCGGCGATCGTTCCAGCCAAGGCTGCTGGCAAGGGCGAGAACTACCCCATGCCGATCAAGCACACCCCCATATCGTGCACGTCTGTGCAGATAGAAAACTCTATATTATTCGACCCGACTCTCGACGAAGAAAAAGTGGCCGCAACGCGCCTGACCGTCACCACCGACGAGAATGGCGATCTGAGGGCAATGCAGAAGGGCCTTACGGGCGCCATGACCCTCGATCAGGTGAAGAACGTCATAGACGCCTCGGAGCGGTTGGCCAGGGATCTGAGGAAGTTGGTCGGTTAGGTGATTTAAATGTCCAGAGGAACAGAAAAGGCAGGCAGCGCCGGAAGATTCGGCGCTAGATACGGTGTCGTGGTCAGGAAGCTGACCCGTGATATTGAGAAGATCCAGAAGTCCAAGCACGAGTGCCCCCAGTGCCACCACGCTTCCGTGAAGCGCGAGTCGTCGGGCATCTGGGAG
>JBAXMY010000096.1:0-3430 GCA_037134055.1 archaeon | reverse complement strand
AGACCCTCGGATGTCGATTTTATAGTTCTATTAAAGACGAAAAGAAAGGACAGAAATAAAAAATGGTCTGTAGACCTAGTAATTGCGCCAGACAATAACTATGGAAAATCGGTTGAGAAAGATGCAATTAAATGGACAAAACAGAAATATGGTAAAGAAAATGTTAAAATAATTAAGATAAAATGAAAAGAAATCAAGAAACAGTTGTCCTTGGACTCTCTGGAGGAGTAGATTCAAGCGTTGCAGCCTGGCTTTTAAAAAAACAAGGCTACAATGTAATCGGAGCATTCATGAAAAACTTCTCTGACACAAAGAACAAACTGACCGGAGAATGTTCCTATCTGGAAGAAAAGAGAATGGCACAAAAAGTTGCATCAGAATTAAAAATTCCATTCTTTGTCTTCGATTTTGAAAAAGCCTACAAGTCCCAGGTCATCGAGCCAATGTTCAAATCATATGAACAAGGTAAAACACCCAATCCAGACATTCTTTGCAACACAATAATCAAATTTCCAATGTTTTGGAAAGAAGCTCGCAAATTGAAAGCAGATTACATTGCCATGGGCCACTATGCAAAGATAAAGAAAACCAAATCTGGCTTTCAACTGTATCAAGGAAAAGATAAACTGAAAGATCAATCATACTTCCTTGCAGATCTAAGCCAAGAAGACCTATCCCATACATTATTTCCCCTAGGAAATTACACTAAGGATCAAGTCAGAAAATTAGCAAAACAACTAAAATTACCAAACTGGAACAAACAAGGAACAAGAGGAATATGTTTCGTAGGTAAGGTAAATATGCAATCATTCCTAGACAAAAGAATTAAACACAAACCTGGCAAGATCATCTCGCCAGAAGGAATCCCCTTAGGCACGCATCCTGGAGCAGTATTCTTCACCATTGGACAAAAACTCGGAGAACATCTACACATAACTCTCAATAAACCAAAGGAACATGCTCAGCATAGATACTATGTGGCAGAAAAGAAAGGTAACACAATCATCGCTGCACCAGAAAGCCATCCCTCCCTAAAAAAGAAGATAATCTTCTTGAAAAAATTACATTTAATCAATCCAAAAGAAAAAATTCCCCATTCATTATGTGCTCGTATTAGACATCTAGGACAAAAATATCCTGGCAAGTTGCAAAATAAGAATAAATTCATCCTTCAAACCCCTCAGCAATCAATTGCCCCAGGACAATATCTAGTTCTTTACCACAAAAATCAATTAGTTGGCAGTGCAGAAATCAATAAAGTTCAATAAATTTAAAAGGTTCCTTGAGTTCATTCGAATATGAAAAAAGAGCAAGATTCATACGGCCAAGAAGTCTTAGCAACATTTGAAGGTAAACATTCCTATGAAGCAGTCGAGCGTGATGATGGATTATTAGATATGTCTGGAGGATCAAAAGATTATTTTGCAGAGTTCAGAGATTGGACAGAAGTACAAAAGAAGGGCATCAAGTTTTCTAAAGGAAAAGCCTTAGACATTGGTTGTGGTGCTGGAAGAGTAGGACTTTATCTACAAGGAAAGGGCATAAAAGTCACAAGCATAGATAATTCCCCTGCAGCCATAGAAGTTTGCAAGAAAAGAGGGCTAAAAGATTCCAAGGTCATGTCCATAGATGAAATTAACAAATTCAAAAAGCAAGAATTTGACACAATAATTATGTTTGGTAATAATTTTGGATTATTTGGTAGCTTCAACAAAGCCAGAAAGTTATTAAAAATAATGTATAAAATCACCTCAGATGATGCATTAATCATTACAGAAAGCACAAACCCTTATGGGACGAAGGACCCAATCCATCTTTCATATCATAAACTTAATAAAAGCCGTGGCAGAATGCCTGGGCAATTAAGAATAAGGGTTCGATTTAGAAAGTATATCGGAGAGTGGTTCGACTATCTACTTGTTTCAAGAGAAGAAATGGCTAAAGTCCTAAAAGGAACTGGTTGGAGAATCAAAAAAGTCATAAAATCAGACAAACCTACATATGTTGCAGTTCTTGAAAAAGAAAAATAACATAAAACAACATATTTTTATATGCCTTCTTCCTAGGTAGAATATGGATTTCGATAAGGTCATTAGTAAAAGAAAGTCTACCCATTCATTCTCTAGCAAAAAAGTAAGCTGGAAAGCAGTCTTGGACGCAGTAGATTCGGCAGCCCAAGGACCATACGCTGGTAACATAAATCATCTACATTTTATCATAATTGAAGACCCTGATACCATAGAAAAGATAGCAAAGGCAGCAGATCAATCCTGGATACAAAATGCAAGCATAGTTACAGTAGTCATGTCAGAAGACGTATTCCTAGAAAGATTATATGATGACCGTGGCCGCGTTTACGGCAAGCAATCAGCCGGAGCAGCCATAAACACCTTCATTCTAAAGCTAACAGACCTAGGCATAGGAAGCTGTTGGGTCGGCGGTTTTGATAACGATGCAGTCAAGGAAATTCTAGACATACCTAAGAAAGCTGAAGTAGAAGCCATAATTCCAATTGGATACGATTCAAATCCAGGTAAAAAGAAAACCAAAAAGAAAGTTGAGAAAGTTATATTCTGGGAAGGTTGGGATAGATGGAAGAGACCAGCATTCTACAAAGAGCCTAGTACGCACGATGCAGATAGTACCTAACCCCACTCTAGTCGAAACGATGATACAAACATTTATAAATAAGATAATCTTACCAATAAGATAAACTTACAGGAAAACAAAAATGGAAAATATAGAAATAACGAGCATGAGTTCAAGAGGACAGGTAGTCATACCTCAAAATTTGAGAGAAAGACTTGGAATACGCGAAGGCGAGAAATTTGTAGTTATCGGAGAGAATAATACTATTGTTCTAAAAAAGATAGACATGCCTTCTTTCAAAGGATTTGAAAAGCTGGTTAACAGAACAAGAGATTTCGCAAAAAGTAGAGGATTAAAAGAAGCAGACGTAAAAGAATCTATAAGAAAAGCTAGAAAAAAATGAGAGTAATATTAGATACCAATGTATTTATTTCAGGCATATTCTGGGAAGGGAATTTTTGTTCTCAGATTATAGCAAAATGGAAGAACAGGTTGTTTGAAATGGTTAGCTCTCCTCAAATTATTGAAGAACTTGTAGAAACTTTGAGGTGTTTTAAGATTAGACTTGATGAAGAGATGATAGAAGGTTGGAAAAATATGATTCTTAGTAATTCTATCATTGTAGAACCAACTGAGAAATTAGACATCATTACCGAGGATTTAGATGATAATAAGTTTATTGAAGCAGCTATTGCAGGCAAAGCGGACTTTATAATCAGTCAAGATAATCATCTGCTTAAACTAAAAGAATATCGAGGAATAAGTATTCTTGAACCAAGAGAAGCTATAGGTTTGATTTAGTTCATCGTCTTCGTTCAGTTATATTTCAGGAAGGCAGGGA
>JBAXMY010000095.1:0-3529 GCA_037134055.1 archaeon | reverse complement strand
TGTAGCACTAGTTGTAAAATTAGCCTGAATGGAGATGTTACAATTACCTGCAAAGTCGCAACTAGAAGCGTTGTAGTAGTACAAAGTTGAAGCAGAAAGACCAGTCAAATAAACGGTTTGGAAAGTTCCATATGATCCATCTCCAGATTTCGATGAGCCTGTTCCAGTTGAGGTCCCATAGTACACTATCGAATTTGCACTTTCATTGGTGTCCCATGTTATTCTAGCTGAAGTCGAGTTAACTCCTCCACTCCCCACCACAGATGTTATCACCGGAGCGCGTGTATCGAGCGTAATTCTCCTAGTCTCAGATGTTCTATTTTCGTTTCCAGAACTGTCATTGACCGTCGTATTCAAATAGTAAACTCCATCAGCCAATCCAGTAAAGTTGATATATGCATATCCAGTTGTGCCAGAAGAACTGATATTCGTATTATTTACTCCAGTCGAATTCCATAAATAAATTCTGAATGTACCAATTCCTACATCATCATTAGCAGTCAGGTTCACTGCAATACTCGAAGATGAGAGATTTGATGAAGTTGCCGGCGTTTGTGATATAAATGTTATACTCGAAGGAGGAGTAATATCATTTACAGTTATGCTCACATTGGTGGAATAAATTGCAGAAGCATTTACGCTTGTCACAGTTATGTTATAACTTCCAGCTGTTGAATTTGCAGTAGCATTGAACCAAAACGCAGTGTTATTAGTGCTACAGTTAATTAGGTAGTATGTGGTGTTAGTCCAGCTCAATACGGAAGATGTATTGACAAATCCCCCAACAGTACTTGTCCCATTTGTGTCGGTAATGAAAACAAACCCTCCTGGAAGAGTCATATTTAACTGAGTTATATTCCCTCCCACAGGACAAACATTCGTATTATTCACCGTGATATTATAAACATAATTCTGACTCTGATTAACAGTTATAGACGTTGGAGAGATTAAATGTACTGAAAGAACAAACCCTATACTAAAAATGATTGTTAAAGCTATAAGTATAGAAAAAAAGCCATTTTTAAATAAACCATCTCTCCAAATCACCATACTCACTCATTACTCTTCTCAACTTATAAACCTTTTTATAGCGTCGAATATTCAATTTTTCAAGCTTCCGTAGCTCAATTGGTTAGAGCGCCGCACTCGTAATGCGGAGGTACTGGGTTCAATCCCCAGCGGAAGCTTGCATCATTAGTATAATAGTACTACCAGTACAGATGCATAAATATTTAAATATTACATACCTTATTCTTAAGTGAAACGAATACAATTTCAAAGCAAAAAGGATTTATTAGAATTTTTTTCTGAATTAAAATCAACTATTCCCATTAAGAGTTGGAAAGATATTGCAGAGTCAATCGAGACTACTCGGTCGATGATCGATAATTACAGAAAGGGTAAGATACTTTTGTCAGAAGAAAGGTTTTCAAAACTGGTTTTATCATTAGGTGAGAATAGACAAAAATATTTTATTAATCATATTATAAAAAAAGAAGGTAATTGGGGTCAAATAATTGGTGGGATCAAAGCATATAAGATTAATAAAAAATACTTCGAAGAAGGGAGAAAAAAGGGAGCAAGGTCTAGAAATGAGTTCGGAGTTAAATATTACTTCGATATAAACATGCCCCTCTCAGAAGAATTGTGTGAATTTGTAGGAGTTATTATTGGTGACGGATGTACAAACAAATATGGGCATATGTACCAAACACAGATTGCAGGAGACAAGCGATTAGATAGAGAGTACTATTCTTCTCACTTCGTTTCAATTTGTAAGACTCTATTCGGAATAACTCCTAAGATTATTATTCGTCCAAGTGGAATGTATGTGAATCTGTATTCTAAAAGAGTATTCGAGTTATTAACTGGTAGGTTTAAGATTCCAGCAGGAGTTAAGTGTTACACTATTGAAATACCTCAAGAGATCATGGATTCGCCCAACCAGATGTTAAAGTTTACTCTTCGCGGAATGTTCAATACAGATGGAGGAGTAGGAATAGACAAAAGGAAAGCATATAAAAGACCATATATTCGAGTCAATTACACTTCTGCAAGTCCAAAATTAATTGAACAAATACGCTCTTTTTTAAATGAATCCCAGATTTTTCATTCAGTACACGATATAAACAATTTCAGAGCAAAACAGATACAAATAAATGGATCGCAAAATGTGAAACTTTTCTTAAAACAGATTGGCTTTTCTAATCCAAGACATCTCAATAAAGTGCGTGACTTGCTGTAACAAGGGGTCGAGGGTTCAATCCCCTCTAGAGGCTTCATTTTCAATAAAAATAATTTCTCAATGCATCAACCATCTATCTTTGCCATGGTATATTCTACGTTCGGCATATCCTCTCTCTTCAAGTTTCTGCCAAACTCTCTTTGCAGGCAGGTTGTTTCTATTTCCATTGTGTGGATAGTTCAAGAAAGTCGTTCCAGAGGCAAGAGGAGTACCAAATCTCATTTTGCATATCTCATTTGCAATAATTATCAACCTTCCAGCATATCCTCTTCCTCGGTGTCTGATATCCGTTTTCTGAGAAAACACGTGCGGTCTCGGTATGGGTGGATTATGGGAAAGATCAAAGAAAAAATCATTCAAATATTTGTCATCGGTCTTGGAAACAACGCTTACAGTCAATCTGCTAACGGGAATTTTATTATGAACTCCAAAAACATGGTAATCACTAAGTATCATTTCTTCACTTTCATAAACTCTAAATGGCTTTTTTTCAAAAACTGCATTGAATGTATCAAATTCTTTCATAAACTATCGCCAGAACAGCCATTTTTAACCCTTTCTATACCTATTTTTTTCAAATTTTCGTAATTCAATAATAACATTTCATAACAAATAACTTTTTAAATAAGAAATATCTATGAAAAATAGTTTCAAAGAGGGAAATAAAAAGAAAGCATGGGAAGTAATTTAGACCTAAGAAAGTATCAAGATCCTACATCTATTCAGGATGCCTTTTCAAAGGTAGTTTCAGGTAAAAGTGGATACAAAGCAGTAATCGAACGTAAGAAGTTGCCACCAAAATGTACCAAGTGCGGAAGAGGTGGAGACGTAGATCAAAAGTTCTGTCCACAATGCGGTGGAAAAATGATAGTTCCAATTACAAATTGCCCAGGATGTAAGACTTTTATTCAAGATGGTGTAAAGTTCTGCACAGAATGTGGTCACGATCTCCAAGGTTTAACTGCCTAACTCTTTTTTAACAAGATTTATTAATGTTATAATCATTTTAACGATATGAAAGAGATAGTTGCAAAGTTGATTGCCAAATCGGCAGGTCTGAAAGATTCAGACATACTAAGTTCTCTAGAAATACCTCCAAATCCAGAGATGGGAGACTTTGCTTTTCCATGCTTTTCCATTGCAAAGGAACTAAAAAAGAATCCTATGCAAATTGCAGCAGATTTAGCAAAGAGTATTAAACTGCCAGTAGAATTTGAAAAACTAGGAACATACTCAACCCATAGTTTAAACGAGGCGGTCTTCGTCATGTTTTGATTCACTTCC
>JBAXMY010000094.1:0-3531 GCA_037134055.1 archaeon | reverse complement strand
CTTGCAAGATTTATTAATCTGGTAGATTCGATTGAACACATCCCAGCATTGGCAGGACTTGCAGACATGACCAATAATCCTGAAGCAATGGATCAATATTTGGCGATTGCTGCAAAGAAAGGATATGACCGAGAATTACTGGGTAAAATATCTGGAGTAATCGATTTTGTAAGTACCAAGCTTAGATTTATGGAAGCTAGGGAATACGTCGAAGTAATGTTTGGTGAGAGCGTACAACAGCAGAAGAAATTAGTTGATGTTCTTGTACCACACATAAGAGGAATGGAAGAGAAATCGTTAACAATTGGAAAAGCATTAGTGAAAAGAGAGAAGCATGGTAAAAATGGATTGAATTTATTCTTCCTTGAACAGGCGTATTCCCGAGGGGCGTATCCTAAACCTGGAAAGGCAAATGGAATGCTGCATGATTTTGAAAGAAAGGCACAACCCTTACTTGTCTCTGCAGGAGTGCTTAGCGATGCAATTACCTTCAGAGCAACTGATGAAACTGGATTCTCAGTACATGCATTAATGGATTTCATGGCAAAGGAATTGCCGGATGCATTCGTTGAGGGTGGAGGACATAAGTCTGCCGGAGCAATTAGGTTCGTTCCAATGATGCAGGCGCAAGTATTAGATAAGGTTAGAGAGTTCGTTTCTAAATTGTAATTATCAAAAGAATTAAAAGAGAGATTTTCTATAGATTAATATGCAAGAGGTTCTAATAAAAACAATCAAGGATCACTCTTTGTCAAGTGTATATCTTGTCAAAATGGGAAGTAAGATTTACATCAAAAAAACTGTTCCAAGGGAATTTGCTCACGAATTTTATAAACAGAAATATCTTGCTAAAAAATGCAAGAAAATTAAGATTCCAAAAATATATTCAATAAAAGGAAGAGGGAAATTTGTTTCGTGTATTATGGAATACCTTCCCAAAGATAGCGGAAAGATAAACTTGGGAGATATTCTCGAAGCAGCATCAATGTTTCATGATGAGACTAGAAGAATAAATAGTTCCTTGTTTAGAATTTATGACTTTGAGGGTTTCTATATAGATTTCTTAATAGCTAGGAAATACTTACCTACAGAACTTAAACAGCTTAATAAGAAACAGTTAAAAGAACTGTTGGGAGTGGTTTTCGATTCAAAATATTCTATCGTTCATGGAGATTTCCACAAAGATCAGGTTTTCAAATGCAAGAATAAACCCTACATGATTGATTTCATTAGTTCTTTCTATGGACCAAGTATTCTAGACTATACTTATTTCGTGAGAGGAAAGAAGAGAATTAGCAAATCAATATTAATACAAGCAGATAATAACCTAAAAAAATTTATCAGATCATTGATAGTTATTTACATTTTTGATATTGCTTGGTTTATAAATCGTCGAAAGCATGAGAAAAAATCTTTTAATGAAGAGATATCTCAGACTTCTAAGCTAATAAAATACAATCTGAAGAGAGTTTGACTAGAATTAGTCTCAGAAGTTCAATATTCTTATTGAACAACAATCTTACCGAAGCCCATGCCCATTCCACATGCGAATGTGAATGTACCTGTTTTTGTCGGAGTGAATTCGACATAATCTGAAGGCGTTTTAAGATATTTATAGACCCCGAAGTCTTTTAGGGTGAAAGTTCTGTAGCATCCTGCGACTGAAGAGTCTAGGGAAATTCTAACTGGCTGATTTGCTTTTACTGTGATTGTGTTTGGATAGTAATTGTAATTTTTATAACTCAAAACTAATTTTTGAACTTCTCCTGAGCTAGACGTGCTAGGGTTTGATGGTGAATTGTTGCCAGAGTTGGCAAAGAGAGAGTATCCACCAATTAGAATAATGATTGCTGCCACAATTATCAAAAGAGTTGTGTTTTTCATTGGAATAGGGCACTCCTTGGACCAAGAACCATTATCCAAGTTGTTACGACTGTCAGGATGAATGTTATTATGATTGTTGTTAAGTGATCTTCTGGAGCATGTTGTTTTTCTTTATTTTCTAGATAAATCATGTAGTTAAGGGCAATCATGATTATTGCTCCGATTACAAAGACGATTATGCTTGATGCCCGTAGATGATCTGCGATTAACATGACTGAGGTCATTGCACCCATAAGTCCGCCCATGAATCCAGACATCATTCCTTCAAGGAATCCCATGACTCCGCACTTTGAGCCAAGCCATATTCCAATTGCCATTCCAACGGCCATGCCGAATACAATTCCTACAAACATTCCATTTGTTGCTCCTACGTAGAATCCTGCCAAAAAGCCGGAGATCATCCCAGAGGTCATTCCAATCATCATTCCAGACATGCAAAGGAATTCTTTGTATGCACGTACTTGACGAATTGTTGGGATTATGATTGCATAGCTTAGAACAGCAAGTATGATGAATATGCCATATTTTGGAATTAAATCTGGGACTGTTTTTAGTCTTAGGAAGTATAATCCTGCAAGAATTACAGCAGAGGTGATGATTGAATAAATTATGGTTCTAATTATCTCGCCTTCAACGCGACTGCCGTTCAATTCTTTTGTAAATTGTTTGAAACTCATATTCTTCTACTCCTAAGCAAATTTGCATTGCTTATAACCGTTATGGAAGATAGAGCCATAGCTATCTCGGCAATGACTGGATTGAGATATCCTGCGAGTGCAGCTGGAATGGCTATAACGTTGTAGGCAAATGCCCAGAATAGATTCTGTTTTATTTTACTGAATGTTGCCTTGCTTAGATTGATTGCTTTAACAACGCCAAGCAAAGAGCCGTTAACAATGATAATATCGCCTGCTTCGATGGCAATATCTGTGCCAGAACCCATGGCAATTCCCACATTACTTTGCTTAAGTGCTGGAGCGTCATTAATTCCGTCTCCAACGAATGCAACCATGCCTTCTTTTTGCAGTTTCTCAACTTCCATTGCCTTGTCTCCAGGCATTGTGTTGGCAATAACTTCTTTTATTCCTGCTAGTTTGGCAATTGCCTCAGCAGTTTTTTGATTATCTCCAGTAATCATGACTGTTCTGTATCCTGCCACATTGAGAAGGGCAATGGCTTGCTTAGAATCATCTTTTATTGTGTCTGCGACTGCAATTACGCCTAGAACTTTCTTTTCCTGGGAAACAAGAAGAGCAGTTTTTCCTTCGCTTTGATATTGACTAACAAGTTTATCGAAATTTTTCGTGTTCAGATTAAGTTCTTTCATAAGTTGAGGGCTTCCAACAACAACTTTCTTTCCAGAGATCTGTCCAATGATTCCTTTGCCACGCATTATTTTAAATTTAGTTACTTCCTTATGCTTCTTCATACTTGCCTTTGCGACGATGGCCTTGGCAATTGGATGTTCTGACAGGTGTTCCAGGCTTGCAGCAAGTTCCAACATTGATTTTGCTTTCATTATTGATTTTACGTCAGTAACTTCAGGTTTTCCTTTGGTTATTGTTCCAGTTTTGTCGAATACAATTGTTTTTACGTCTCGCATGGTTTGAATTGCTTCTCCTTTTCTTATTAGAATGCCTCTTTTGG
>JBAXMY010000093.1:0-3587 GCA_037134055.1 archaeon | reverse complement strand
GTGTGGACTGAAGATGAAGAATACAGATCAGATATAGACATAGCAGTAGTGGGAACAAAGGGAAAAGACATTGATTTACTAAAATTTGACAACTTTCTTGAAAAAAAAGTAAGTATCAATTATTATCCTTCTTGGAAGGAAATACATAAAAATCTTAGGGAGAATATATTAAGAGGGATTATTATTGAAGGATATATTGAACTATGAAACCGCCAGAACCTTTCGAAAATTATTTGAAAAGAGGAACTGTTAGAAAGATAGCTCCCGATAAAGCAAGAGCAGAATTTCTTGTAAACGAGTCCGACACTTCCTTTAAAGGATTAAAAGAAAGATTAGGTGATCGGGACATAAATGAAAATAATGCCAACTCAATAATAAAAGACTGTCATGACATAATTATAGAAATTATAAGAGCTAGGATGTTAATAGACGGATATATGGCTTCTGGACTTAATGCTCATGAAGCAGAAGTATCCTATATGAAAAATGTAGGGTTTAATGACAAAGACGTTTCATTTGTAAACGAATTAAGATATTTCAGAAATTCTGCTACATATTATGGAAAGATATTAGATACTGGATATGCAAAGAAAGTGGTTGATTTCTTAATTAATAATCATCATAATATACGAAGAATTGTCAATTTATAGGTTTCTTGCATCTCCTCAGGGAGTAGTTTGTCATCCCGTGTTCAAATCTCAGTGGGCTCATACTTTTTATATCGACGACAAGAATGGTCCCGAACTATTTTGAAAATAACGCCTCAAATTTCTCTCGAATATCATCAATTTCTTTGTTACTTATCTTATTTATCAGAACTTTCATTCTTACCAGGAACTTCTCTGCCGTATTTGCCATTTCTTTTGTAAAACCCTCAGTTACTGGCTTTTCACTCTTGTCTTCTGCATAGTATTGCTTGTCAATTCTCTCAGACTTAGCCTCCCCAATTATCTTAGATAATTCGGTCTCTCCGAACAGTTCCTCAAGGAAGGCAATAGTTGCGCCATGGTTCTCAGATTTTATTCCTGCCTTGAACAAGAGAGCAGTAACTGAATTATACATCGCATAATATGAATTTATGACTGAATTTTCATAAAGCTTTTTATCGAGAAGAACTCTCGCAGACTCAAGACAATTATCAGCTTTCCGTAGATAAGATGTTTTCACTTCTTCAGAAGGTTCAACCAAAGCTAGCCTTCCTTCTTTCTTTAGCTTATTCAAAAAACTTTGTTTTATCATAAAACTTCTCTGCCCCCCTTAAAATTACATGATTCTTGATAATCTCTTTAATCAATAAGGAATCTATATCAAACTCTCCAATCTTACCATTTATCTTTGAATTTATGCTCTTTAGATCCTTTCTTAAAGAGTTATCTTTAGTTTCAACATAAATATCTATGTCACTCTCTTTATTTGCAGAGAATTTGGCATAACTTCCAAATAAAATAACTACTTCATCCTTTATTTTCCTTGACACGTCCTCTAGGATTATGCTCAGCTCAGGATATTTCTTGAGTAATTTTGTTAATTTGTAATTCTCAGCCCGATATACTGCTTGCTTAGCCATTAGATTGTTCTTAATTGAATAAACATTGTTCTTACCTTCCTTCACATAGTCTACTATTCCATTATCAGCCAACTCAGAAAGCTTTCTTAGGACTGTTGCAGGGCTTAGATTTATTGTTCTTGAAATTTCCCTTAGGTGGGTCTTGCCCCTAAGTAAGACTAGTAATATTTCCATTTCTGCGTTGTTTGATATCTGAAACATATGTTTCATTAATGAAACAGTCCTATTTAAATTTATCTGTGGCATTATCATTCATACAAAACATTCACATTCCAAGTTTAAAATAGTTTGTTTTAATTTGATGGTAGTTAACCCCATTATGAGATGGTCACATAGATATATTTTGCTCACAGGACACTTTTGCCATCTGAGTTCAAATCTCAGTGGGCTCATACTTTTTATATCGACGACAAAATGAAAATGAGGATGGGACCTGAGCCAGATTTAATTAGAGGACAGATTTAAATAATCTTTCTGATACAATACTTCATGATTAATGGTAAAAAGAAATCAGGTTGGGTTTATTTTGTTGGCAGTGAAAGAGGACATGGTCGGAGTGAAGTATATACTGGAAGCACAACAAGAAGTGTAGGAATAAGGTTTAAGGAACATAAAAGAAGTATTGGGACTAACAGGTCTTGGATTGGTAGGGGAAAAAGTATAAAATTAATTGGTTCTTTCTATAGCCGAAATCCAAGAAAAGCAGAGGCAATCGTTAAGAAAAACAGAAGAAGTAAGTGGATTAATTGAATTAAAAGACAGGTTTATAACTACGAGAAGATTATATATTCTATGAACAAAAAGGGTTATAGTGATATTTTTAAGATTCGTCTTTTGTGGATTGTTGCAATACTGTGTGGGATAGGTGTGCTCTTGCAAGGCTATTTGCATGGGTTGAAAGCTTTCTTAACTCTACAATTTTGGATTTTGGGTGTGGGTCTATACGGAATTATGGAGGCAATTAAGAAGTTACAGAAGAAAAGGGAAAGAAGAGAAAGATTGGGTTATTAAAATGGCGAACTGGAAATTAATGCTTGGAGGAATTATTTTAACACTTCTTTCATTTGGATGGTATTTTGAATCTACGAAGAATACTAGTGTTAGTTCTATGATGGGTGGTGCTGGAAATCCAAATATATTTCAAATTATTGGAATTATTGGTGGAATAATCCTATTTTTTATTGGTTATTTTAAAACTAATTAAAACACATATTTATAAGGATTAGAATATTGGGTTAATTATGAGCGGAAATAGGGATTGGGCCAAGATTATCGCAATAATCTTAGCAATAGTTTTCTTCTTATTTTGGATTATTGGAACGACAATTAACACGAGCGATTATGACGTATTGAAGGAAAAATATAACTCGTTGAATAATGATTGCACCAATTATGTTCAAAATTCTAATACTACGGTAAACGACTCTGTTCAAATTATTGCCTCAGTTTGTCAATCTCAACTTAGAAATTTACAAAATCAATGGGAAATATCTTTTACCAATCTTTTGAATTGTTATGAACAAGGCACTGCAACGTGTAAATATCAGAAGCCTACTTTGAACTTAACTGGCTAAATAACAGTAAAAAGGGCACTGAGCTATTTTTTTGGCACTGGTTTCAAATCTCCAATCAAAACATTTATAAACCTAAATGGACACCTGTCTATTATAATGGACAGGTATAATTCTACATGGACACAACTGGAAACTGGAGTTTTTAGATTTCTCTGTGTTAGATCTGGTTCCAGCTTTAATCTGCGAGGAATAGCTAGACCCTTGAAAGCTTCACCTACAGCAGTCTCTAATTCATTGAAAAAATTAGAAAAAGAAGGGCTTGTTAAGATTACAAGATCAAAAACAATGAATTTACATTCCATTGAGCTGAATAGAGATAATCCTCTAACGATAGAACTAAAGAGGGTTGAAAATTTACGATTAATTTATGAATCTAGACTATCAAATTTTCTCAAAGATAGTTTTCCCGGATGTACAATTGTTCTCTTCGGAAGTTACTCAAGGGG
>JBAXMY010000092.1:0-3682 GCA_037134055.1 archaeon | reverse complement strand
ACTAACTGGGATCCATTCCCTTATGATGCTTCAAAGATAGATATCCTTTTTATACCTTATTAATAATACCTCAACATTATTGACTGTGAAAAACAAGGTTTTAAAAATACCCAAAAACCTTCATTCATATGACCTACATACCAAAAACATTAGAGGAAAAGAAAGAAGACCGAAGTATGGAATACATAAAAGGCACTTTGGCAGAAAGAACACTCAATACTTTCATTAGCTATGGATTATTAATTGTAGCCACTGCCGGTGCGGCAACCATTCTCTATATCGCAAACATAGCTCAAAATACCCCTAAACCAAGAAACACAGTCGCGCATACTACCACAAATCTTGAGGCAAAAATAACTTTACCAATAAACTAAAGAAATGTTTAAATAACCCTTCTTCCTAAATCAACTATGAATAAATGGCTTGAGTTATTGGTTGGAATTGTGTTATTAGCAATTCCCATCTGGCTTTGGGCACAAAATACATTAGGCCTTGGCGTTGCAGCCTTGGAATTCCTTAAAGGAGGACTTATTTGGTTTGTCCTTTTGATAGGGGCCTTGTTTATTATGCTCGGAATCTCAGATTTGAAAAACTAATTATCTAAAAAAGAAGATATTTTGATTATTTTCCTAATTTATATTCTAATCAGCAATAAAATAGGATGAAGACTATTATTATACACATTAAGTTAAATATACCTTAGCTAATTAAAGATTAATTCTTCTTTGTTGCAGCCTTAACGTTCTTATTCAACTGTCTCATGCTTTCTTCAAGCTGTTCCTTATTCTTTGTTCCGGTGCAAACAAGCTTCCCATTGGAAAATAAAAGGAATGTTGCTGGAGGATCAACTAACTTGTATACAAGTCCTGGAAATTGTTCAGGTTCATACTCCGTATTCTCCAACTGCAAAGCAAGTAGGTTCAAATTCAACTTCAAGTCTATACTTCCAGAAGCAACAATATTCTGTACGGTTATTTTAGGTACGTCCGTAATCTTCACTCCGATTTTAGCAATCTGTTTTATAACTGCAGCAATAACTTCCTTCACCTGAGCAACACTCTTCGTGCCTGTGCATACCAAGTTTCCAGATGAAAATACAAGAACTGCCGATTTTGGCTCTTTTACTCTTAATACAAGTCCGGGAAATTGTTCAGGATTGTATTCCGTATTACTTTGCGTTCTAGCTAATTTAGTCAGAGAAACAGGTTTTCCCAAAGATGTAGTCGCAACAATATTCTGTACCTTTAAATCAGACTTTGTCATGCCCTTTATAAATGGGCCCCCTTTATAAAGCTTTCCAGCGTTGCCGAGGATAAATTTCACTTAACAAACAAGACATTGGGCATTCCTTCAAATTCTCTATCTCCAGTTAAAAACACAAGTCCATTCTTCAAGGCAGACAAATAACCAATGCAATCTGGATAAGAGAATTGCTTTTTCTTATGTTCAAACCTAAATGCGGCTGCTTCCAAAGCGAGATTCCTATCAAAATCTATTAGTTCAAAAGAGAGAGAATTAACCCAATATTCCGCAGTCTGCCTCCCATGTCTCCTCAAAAAATAAAAGTATACCTCTCCTAAGTTCAAAGCATTTGTAGCAATCTGTTCATTTACAAAATTCAGATAATTAGGATTTTGGTTTATCATCTCGATAATTGCATAACTATCAAAGAAGTATCTCATTTTCTAATGCCATAAAGCTCTCGATCTATTTCACGCATAACCTCTTCAACATTCCTGTGGTCAGATAGTCCGTACTTCTTACCGAATTCAATCAAATCTTTGCCAGTTGATTTCTTCTTAGAATTCAAATTTAGAGTCACTTCCGAACCTTCCTTCAATTTTTGTCTCGCAACAACATCTGAAGGTATGACTACCCCAAAAGAATTTCCCCACTTTCGTAATCGAGCAGATATCTGTTCCATAAATTATACATGTCTAATTAGTATTTAAAGTTTGTGTTTTGAATTTTTCTAACGCTTAGCTTTCTTTGCTTCCTTATTCATATCTGCCAGAGTTGCAATCTCTTTCAATGGCTTATCAGGCCTGTATGCACTAATTCTTGGAAATCTGAGAGCGAAGCCAGAACTATATGCACTCGATTCCTGAACATTCTGATAGGTCACTGCCACAACAACCTTTGCCTTCACTTTAACCACATTACCTTCCTCAGAAATAATCAATGGCTTCAACAATTTAGTCATTTCATCATAGGTCGTTCCTTCTTCTTCCTTTTCTTTCAAGCCAGAACTGACCTTGCCCACCTCAAGCAGTCCATCTCCCGACTGACAAGCAACGATATAACTCGTTAGCCAACCACCACGTTTTCCAGAACCATATTCTGCTCCAACAATTACCAAATCCAAATCTGCACTTACTGGTTTTACCTTTACCATATATCCTACCCGTCTCCCCTGCCTATATGTTGCATTCAAATTCTTCATCATAATTCCTTCCTCTCCAATTTTCAAAGCATCTTCATAGAACTCTTGAGCTTTCTCATCCGAATCAGTAATTATTTGCACCGCTGGGCGTATCTTCATATCCTGTTCATCGATAATTTCTTCGACAATCTTTCTTCTTTCATGGAAAGGCATGCCCATGCAGCTCTTTCCATTATAATATAGAACGTCAAAAACATCTAGTTCCACTGGCAACTCTTTCACAAGCTTATCAATATCATACTTCCTTCTTATCCTCTGACTTATTGCTTCAAATGGCTTATACTTTCCAGTCTTTGAGTCAAAACCTACGACCTCCGAGTCAAGAATAAATGTTTCTGCTTCAACATGTTTCAACGCAGCTTCCACAACATCTGGAAACTGCGCCGTAACGTTCTCCAACTTTCTTGTAAACAATGTTATTTTTCCATCTTTCTTATTTATCAACATTCTAAAGCCATCATACTTCTGTTCAATTGCAGCAGGTCTCCCACAAACTTCAAATCCCTCATCAATGCTTTCTGATTTTACTGCAAGCATTACATTCATAGGTCTTCCTGGCTCAAGTCCAATCTTATCCAACTCTTTTTTCCCTTTTGCACAAGCATCAAACACTCTGCTAATGTCATTAGCCATGTCATATGCGGCTTCAATCTTGTCCGCCATCTCCGAATCATTTCCAAAAAAAGCTGAATTCATGGCGTCTCGTATAACTCCCTGTGCTACTCCGACTCTCAAATCGGCAAGCAAGGTTCTAGCAACATACTTCGCTTCCTTGGCACTGGCAGAAGCCAGGATTTCCGAAATGAGTGCAATCTTCCTGTCAACCGAACCCTTTCCATCTATGTCAATTATTTTTGAAAGCGTATCAAAGACGAAATCAATAGTCAACTTCTTTTTGAACAACACAGATTGCTTCCTTTCATTGTAAAGAGATTCTGCAATCTCTCCCAAGTCACCTATCTTTCTAAACTTCTGTTCAATACTTTCTGAGGATATACCATATGCAGACGCAAGAGCTTTGATTACCAACTGCCTAGATATACCAAATTCTCGAGAGTCGTAGTCTGGCAATACTTTGCCATACAACAAATACAACCATTTACTATTTCCTTTCTTTGCTACTTTTTTAAAAAATTCAGCTAAAATAACAGTCTTATCCAGTCTTCCAGCAGTCTTTCCCAGTTGTTCATACACATCCACCAACTCTGAATAATCCATAAAGAAAAAACGTAGATTACC